>JBQTKE010000693.1:0-27362 GCA_052386435.1 Myxococcaceae bacterium | reverse complement strand
TTGTTCGCGACCTCGCCCAGCGCCTGCCGCTCGTCAGTAGAAACCTTCCCGAGCCCGCCCACCACAGAGGACAGATATCCCATCTGGCAGAGGACCTTCACGCGCAACGGCACCACGTGCTCCAAGGCTAGCGCTGGGGAGATCTCTTTGCGTGCGGTATCCGCCACCGCCTTAAGGCGGTCTTGCATCGGTGCATCGAACGAGGGTAGAAATGACAAGGGCCGCGCTCCCTCTAAAAGGAGGCGGCCCGTTCGAGCTGCTCAAGCTCGACGTGGGTAGCTTAGGCCGCCTTCGCCAGCTTCGCGATGGCGCTAAAGCCCGACGGATCAGACACGGCCAACTCCGCCAGGACCTTGCGATCGAGGGAGATCTTCGCCTTGTTCAGGCCCGCGATCAGCTTCGAGTAGGACAGCCCAGCGCCACGCGCGGCGGCGTTGATGCGGACGATCCAGAGCGCGCGGAAGTTGCGCTTCTTCGCCGCACGGTCGCGGCTGGCGTAGTCCAACGCACGCTCCACCGCCTGGTTCGCGCGCTTGTAGCAATTCTTGCGGCGGCCTCGGTAACCCTTGGCGAGCTTGAGAATTCGATTACGACGACGACGGGCTTTCACACCTTTTTTGACGCGCATGACTTCTTGCTCCTGATGCCACCTACAGGCGGCTAGTTGGCCCCGTAGGGGAACATTTCCTTGATGACCTTCTTGGCATCCATGTCAGCCAGGTGATCCGTGCCGCGGTTGCGGCGCTTGGAACCCGGTGTCTTGCCATGGGTGAAGAGGTGCTTGGCGAACGCTCGACCGTGCTTCACCTTGCCGCTCTTCTTCACCTGGAGGCGCTTCTTCGCGCCGCTCTTCGTCTTAAGCTTCGGCATCCTGTTGCTTCCTTCTTGCTGCGTGACTCTGGCCGTCAGCGGGATGCCGGCAGCCGTACTGCGTTATTCGCGCGCGGAACCTCGGGGCGCCGCTGCAGCCGCCGCCGGAGCCGCATTCGGAGCACCCCCGCCACCGCCAACTGCCTGCGCGCTGGCCGCCGGCTTCGCAGCAGCGGGAGCAGGAGCCTGGCCCTCTTCCTTCTCCGACTTCTTCGCGCTTGCCGCCGCTTGGGCCGCCTGCGCTTTGACCGCATCTCGCGCCCGCTGCGCCACCTTGGCGTTCGGAGCGAGGATCATGAACATCTGACGGCCTTCCATACGCGGCGTCTGTTCGACAACGCCAATTTCCTTCGTGTCCTTCACAACGTCGTCCAAGAGCTGCTGTCCAAGCTCCTTGTGGGTGATCTCACGGCCGCGGAACATGATGGTGATGCGCGCCTTGTTTCCTTCTTCGAGGAAGCGCTTCACGTTGCGGATCTTGAAGTCGTAGTCGTGCTCTTCCGTCTTGGGGCGAAGCTTCACTTCCTTCAGGTGGACGACCACCTGCTTCTTCTTCGCCTCCGAGGCCTTCTTCTTCTCCTCATATTTGAACTTGCCGTAGTCCATGATCTTGCAGACTGGCGGCTTGGCCATGGGGTTGACCTCGACCAAGTCGAGACCAGCCTCACCGGCTTGAGCCAGCGCAGCTTCGATCGTGAGGACTCCCAGCTGTTCTCCGGCCGGGCCTACGACCCGCACTTCTCGAGCGCGGATGCGGCGGTTTGTTCGTTGATCGCGAGCGATTTGAGGCCTCCTGAGGGGCTAACCCTCAGAAAAAAGAGCGCGCAAGATACTTTTCTTCCGTCCGGAGTCAAGCGAGGGCGCCGGATTTTGGCTTCCGTAGCACAGCTAAGGAACAGCGCCCTCCTTCTCGAGAAGGGCTTCGAACTGGGCTACGGGCATCATCTTGAGGTCTTCGCCCCCGTAACGCCGCGGCGACACTGCGTTCTGTTCGACCTCTTTGTCGCCAATCACCAGGGTGAACGGAACCTTCTGAAGTTGGTGCTCGCGGATCTTCGCGTTCATCGACATGTGCCGCTCGTCGTGCTCCACCCGCCAGCCCTTGGCTTTGAGCGACGCATGGAGCGCCCGGGCGTAGTCCAGCTGCCGGTCCGCGATGGTCACGATGACCGCCTGAACCGGGGCCAGCCACGCCGGGAACGCGCCCGCGAAGTGCTCAATCAGAATCGCGATGAAGCGTTCGAACGACCCGTAGACCGCGCGGTGTAGGACGACCGGCTTGTGCTCCGCGTTGTCCTCGCCGATGTACGAAAGGTTGAAGCGCTCGGCCGCGATGTAATCGAGCTGGATCGTTCCCAACTGCCACTTACGGCCAATGCTGTCGGACACATCGAAGTCGATCTTCGGGCCGTAGAACGCGCCCTCGCCCGGCTTCACCTCGTATGGAACCTTGAGCGCCTCGAGAGCGTTCTTGAGACCGGCCTCGGCGCGGTCCCACAGCACGTCCTCTCCCAGCCGCTTCTCCGGACGCGTGGAGAACTTGGCGGAGTACTTAAACCCCACCGCGTTGTAGACGCGATCGAGCAGCTCCACGAAACGCTTCACCTCGGACCCGACTTGGTCCTCCGTGCAGTAGATGTGCGCGTCGTCCTGCGCGAACTGCCGCACCCGCGTAAGGCCGCCCAGCGTTCCAGACGCTTCATTGCGGTGGAGAATGTCTTGCGTATGCAACCGCATCGGCAGGTCGCGGTAGCTGTGCCGCCTGAAGCTAAAGAACATGTGGTGCGACGGACAGTTCATCGGCTTGAGCGAGAAGTCGTGCTCGCCGGATTCACTGTCCAGGACGAGGAACATGTTCTCCTTGTACTTGCCCCAGTGGCCGCTGATCTCCCAGAGCCCCTTGTTGAAGAGCAGAGGCGTCTTGATCTCCACGTAGCCCGTCTCCAAACAGAGCTTCCGCATGAAGTTGGAGAGCGTCGTATAGAGCGTGGTGCCTTTGGGCGTCCAGAACGCGGAGCCCGGCGCAAAGTGGTGGAAGTGAAAGAGATCGAGATCTTTTCCGAGTCGACGGTGATCGCGATTCTTCGCCTCTTCCTGCTGGTTGACCCACTCGGCCAGCGCCTTCTTGTCGAAGAATGCCGTGCCGTAGATGCGCTGAAGCATCGGGTTGCGGTGATCGCCACGCCAGTACGCACCGCTGGATGACAGCAGCTTGATCACGCCAATGCGCCCCGTGGACGGACCGTGAGGCCCCAGGCAGAAGTCCACCCAATCGCCATGGTGGTAGAGCGTGAGCGTCTTCGCGCCCTTCTTGGCAATGTCCTGGACGATCTCGACCTTGAACTTTTCGCCCTTCCCGTCGAAGAGCTTGATCGCGTCGTCCATCGAGATCTCGGAGCGCGTAAACGGAACATCCTTGGCGATGATCGCGTTGGCCTCCGATTCGATGCGCTCCAAATCTTCCGGCGTGAACGGCGTCTCGCGAAAGAAGTCGTAGTAGAAGCCGTCTTCGATCGTCGGACCGATCGTCACCTGCGTGCCCGGAAAGATCCGCTGCACCGCGTCCGCGACCACGTGCGCCGCGTCGTGACGAATCAGATCCAGACCTTCGGCCGTCTTCGGAGTGAAGATCTGCAGCTGCGCATCCGCATCCAACGTGCGCGCCAGATCCATCTCTTGGCCGTTCACCTTGGCAAACAGCGCCGCCTTCGCCAGGCCCGCGCCGATCGACTGCTTGACGAAGTCGGCAATCGTGATGCCCTTGGGCGCTTCCTTCTTCGAACCGTCTGGCAGCGTGATCGTGATTTGAGACATGAGGCCTCAGTAACCAAAAAAAGCGCGGGCGACTTGGTCACTTTCCGACCAGGCCGCCCGCGCGAAATTCCTTCAACAGAGTGGGCGCTAATGGGATCGAACCATTGACCCCTACCGTGTCAAGGTAGTGCTCTACCACTGAGCTAAGCACCCAGGCACCATGCAAGCCGCAAGGGCGCCGCGAAATAACAGTCCGATCTCGGATGTGTCAAGGAAAGCCTGAGCACCGCTGGCCGACGCGCGAGCTTCAAGATTTCTGACCGGTGAGGGCAATCGCCTCTCGCAGAACGCGGTCGAACATCGCCGGAGTGAGCCGCCCCGTCTGAGTGTTCTGCTGACTCACGTGGTACACGCCGACCAGATGCGGACGGTCGGGCAGCGAGAGCTTGGCCTAATGACCAAACGCGGGTCGAGGACGCGGTAGGGCAGTCCCCCGTCGCGTGATCAAAGCAGCGGCTTCGATTCCCTCTTCAACCAGGTCTCGACCAATTTCCGCTGTATGGGCGCGCCTGCGAATCCTTCGAACGCCTTCTCGGCAAGAGCGTGGGCGCGGACACCCTCGCCTTGCGCCGACAGCACACGCGCGAGCTGGAATCGACACTCCGCCAATTCATCCGGAGCTGCGCCCTGCTGAGCCAACTCAACCGACCGCTCTAACAGAGCGCGAGCTTGGAGCAACTGACGCAGTCCCGCATAGGCCTCACCCATTCCAGCCAGAACAACCGCATGCGCCGAGCTCTGCTTTCGCGCTTCACGTATGGCTCGTGCGCGCTCCAAATCGCGCAACGCGTCCATCCAACGCTGCTGGCGCGCGAAATCGCGGGCTCTCGTCTCCAGAACTGCCGCGGTAGTAGGATGCTTCTTTCCGAGCTTCTCCTCTGCCAACATCAGGGCCTCGCAGAGATGGTTCTGCGCTTCTGAATGGCGGTTCAAAGCGGAAAACGTGCTCCCGATGTTCGCGAGGAGCGTCACCACTTCGGGATGGTTGGCGCCGAGAAGCTTCTGCCGAATCGCCAACGCGCGACGCTGGTAGACGAGCGCCTCGGCGGGACGGCCCGCGGTCTTCTCAAACAGCCCCAGGTTGCTTAGCGCCGCCGAGATGCTCGGATGGTTCTCACCAAACGCAGCCTCATAGGTGCGCAGCGCGGTTTTTGTCTCAGCGCGCGCCTCATCCAACTTCCCCATCCGATAGAGCCATGTCGCCAGGTTGGTGTGATGACCAGCAACATCCGGATGCTCTGCTCCCAAAAAATCCTCAGCAACGCGCAAAGCGCTCTCGAACTCTGGCCTGGCCTCGTCGAGCTGACCTGCCGCGAGGAGCGCGTTGCCCAGGTTTGAGTGAGCGCGCGCTCGCTCGGGCGCGGCGCTTTCAAGAGGCGCTAGCAAGGCAAGGCCTTCACGGAGCTCGACGAACGCTTCGCTGTATTTGCCCGCCGTTTTCAGGAGAACGCCGGTGACGTTGTGAATGTGCGCATCCAGCAACGGAGGTGGCGGGTTCACCCGAGTGAGTACCGCGCGCGCACGCTTCGCGAGAGAAAGCCCTTCCTCGTACTTCCCTTGCGAGTGCGCTTCTCCTGCCTGACGGGCCCAGATTCGTGCTTCCTGCGCCGCATCGCCCCCGGCCTGTGCCGCGAGCAAGGCCTCTTCGAGGCGTAAGCGGGCCGGGGCGTTCTCCCCCTGCTCGCCCAAAACGATCGCAGTGAGGGCCAGCGCTTCTGCCTGATGCGGGAGATACGGAATACCCCGCGCCCGCTCGAGCACCGCCTCGGCGGCTGGACGCGCGGCGGAGTAGCGTCCCGCGATCGCCAACGCATGGGCAGACACCAGCGCCGCACGCGACTCCTGGACCAAGGCTTTCAGCTCACGCGGCGGCGCCACGGAAGCGAGCAGGGCGTCGGCATCGCAGTCCTGAATGGAGCCCACCGCGCCGGTCACGCGCGGCCAGTTCTCAACCATCTTCGCGTCTGCTTCTCCGAGCAGACTTGTCACCGCGCTGAACGCCACCAACTTCGTCTGCAAACATGCGAGCCGCCGATCCAACAATTCCGCAGACTGTTCAGCGCGCAAGTGCGTCGCCGCACAGGCGTCCACCCGTTTCTGTTTCCACTTACTGGCATACGAATCCAAAACCCGCGACGCCGCGGTCCAGGCTGAGGCCGCAAACGGTCGCTTGGTCGCTGCAAACGCGCGCTGCGCGGCTGCCTTCTGTTGAGGGCTCCAGACATCCAGAATCTGATCTGCCGGCAGCGCGCACGCACGGTACGAAGCAAAGCGCTGAAAGCTCCAACCTGAGACCAGAACCAGCGCGGCCCCCAAGGCGCCTGCAGCAATGAGCCATTGTTTCCGACGCGGAGCGGACAGTGCGACGAGGAGCGAGTGCATTGATTCGAAGCGGTTGGCGGGATCGTTCGACAGACCCCTCTTCAGCACCTTCCTTACCCGCCGCGACGCTCGCAGTTGGCTCCATTGCTCAGGACTGATCGGCTCCGAGACGGACGGCCTTTCCTGCCCAAGTGTTTCGAAAAGCGAGACACAGAAGCTGTACTGATCACTCCGAGCGTCGGCAGGCAAACCACGCTGTTGCTCGGGCGCCATGTACGCCGGTGTGCCCGCGAAGCCTCCTGACGCATCCTCCGCTTCGAGCTTCGCCAAGCCGAAGTCAGTGACGCGCACAGATCCGTCGCGGCCGAGGAGCACGTTCTCCGGCTTGAAATCGCGGTGAACAACGCCCGCGTCGTGGGCGGCGGCAAGACCCGCTCCCGCACGTTCGAAGATCGAAATCACTTCGCGAGCAGCTCGTTCTCCCGGCGCGGACAACCAGTCGCGCAGGGTCGAGCCTTCGACGAACTCCATGGCCACGAAGCTGCGGCTGTCCGCCTCACTCACGTCAAACACTGGGACGATGTTGGGGTGGGCGACGCGGGCCATCGCGCGGGCCTCGTCCAACATCCTCGCCTTGGACCCGACTTTGAGGACCTTGAGCGCCACCCGCCGCGCGAGCTTGGGATCCCACGCGGCGAAGACGTCCCCCATCGCTCCACTGCCAGCGCGCTCGAGAATGAGATACCGGCCCGCAAGATCGCCTCTGCGCAATACGGCCGCGCCGTTGGTGCCAGGCGTGGAAGCCGTTGACGCGGTCAGCGCCGCTTCGGCGATTACCGTGCGGCACGCCGTGCAACCATCTGCGTGCGATTCAACGAGGCGGAGCGCTTCGTCGCGGAGCGCTCCCGCAACGAAGGCGGAGAGTTGATTCGTGTCGGGACAGGCCATGGTGGGGGCGCTCTACTCGACAAAAGATGCCGCACTCAAACCGTTCGCCGGGGTTAGAGGCACTGGTGTCCCACGCAGGTTTTGTCGCCGCTGCAAGTGTAGGGCGCCCCCACGCCGCAGCAGACGAACAGCCCATTGCCGCAGCTCTCATTGAAGCAACTGGGCAACGTCGGCCCGCAGCTCGTCTTGGTGGTCGTGGAGACGCAGTCGGCGATCGCCTTGCGGACGACGTCTTCGACGCTCGAGCAGCCGAACTTGCACTGCACGACGTCGCCCACCGAGTAGTAGCGACATTCCTGCGCGCGATCGCACGCTGCTTCACAGCGCTTCAATTCAGCGCTCGCAGGCTCTGTGGAGGTCGACTTGGGCGCCTCAACGGCCTGGCAGCTTCCTTGATCAACGCCTTGATCCTTGATGCAGCGCTGACCGCAACCACAATGAACGTCGCTCAAGCAGCCGTTCGTGCATCTGCTAAACCTGGGATCACTGCAGTATTGGCCCGGCTGGCAGATGTCCCCGAAGTTTCCGCAGACGCTCAGGCCTTGCTTCTGCGCGTCGCAGGTCGTGGTGGAATTGGTCGGCCCTGCGTCAGTTGCGTTGGATGCCGCGGGACCACACGCCGCGCCGCTGAGAACGAGGAAGACCGCCAGATGCATCAACTTCATTTTGCGCTCCGTTGGTAGGGGTCGGATGACCCGGACCGCCGGGAGACACGCGTCGCGCTCGGCTGTAACAAAGAAAAATGCAAGGCCGCGGAGTCACTGCTGCTCCCCACCCAGCACGCGGCGAACGCTGACTGACAGGCGGCTGCGCATAAGCCGCATCCAGCTGTCGAGCTCCGCTTCGGGCGCATTGAGCTCGATCGCAAGCGCGCGTCGGGTGTGCGCGAGAATCTCTTGCCGTGCGGAGACCAGCCAACGCGTGATGGTCACGCGGTGAGTGCCGTACATCTTCGCGATTCGGTCCGTCGACAGCCCGTCGAGATGGTGGAGCTTCAGCAAAAGCCGATCGCGCGAATGCAACTGCGCCATCGCGCTCTCGAGTGCACGCGGGAAGGCAGCACGGAAGCGACGCCGCATCAGCTCCATCTCTGGATCCGCGTCCGGCAAGGCCAACGAATCGCGCTCTACGCTCGGGAACGACTGTTCGCGGTGCAGCGCGCGACGAAGGTTCAGCGCCGTGCGAACGACCGTCGTCTTGAGCCATGCGTGAAGTGGACCCGCGCCACTGTACGCGCTCAACGCCGGAGCATCCTCGTCTAATCCCACCAGCACGTGCGCCCGGACTGTGGAGCTCAACTCGCTCTCCATACCTTGCGGCAGAGAGAAGCGGCGCGCGACGTCTTGAACCAAGCGATCAATCAGCGCGCAGAGCGACTTGAGCGCTTCCGGCTCCTGCCGTAACGCTGCTTTCGCCCGCTCGAGATCCGCGACAAACGCTTCACTCCGCTCCATACACCGCGCGCTTAACAGGCGTTACCGCGGAGAACAACGTCAGGCACTGGCACAACGCGCGTAAAAGTAAAAGGTGTCAGAACGCGAGGGCGCTGTTCGTCGACGGCACACCACTCGAGGAGGTAACGCATCACCATGAGATGGCAACGAGGCAGCTACGAAGTTGATACGACCATCGGCCGCATCGACACTAAGGCCGTTCACGCGTATCTCAGCCGCAGCTACTGGGCCGAGGGCATTTCTCCCGACCGCGTCGAACGCAGCGTCCGCAACTCACTTTGCTTCGGTGTGTACAACGGCTCGCAACTGATCGGCTTCGCGAGGGTGATCTCGGACCGCGCGACGTGCGCATACCTCTGCGACGTATTCATCCTCGAAGAGCACCAAGGAAAGGGACTCGGGATCTGGCTGATGGAATGCGTCCAAGCTCACTCGGAGCTCGCGTCACTTCGCCGCTGGATCCTCGCCACGCTTGACGCTCATGGGCTCTACGAGAAGACTGGCTTCGGCCCACTCACCGCGCCGGAGCGGTTCATGGAGAAGATCGACCGCGACGTCTACAAGCGCGAAACCGCACGCTGAGCAACCCATCCCTGCGTCTCGCATCGCACGGCTTCCACCTCGCGGCGCTCATTTCAGGCCCGCGGCCTGGGCGAGCGTCGCCCTAAGTGCCGTGGCTTGGAGCGCCGAGCGGTCGTCCGCACCAACGAGGACGTCCAGCTCCACGGAGGGATCCTTCGCGAAGAGTTGAATCAGTGTCTCCTTCGCGATCGCAGGCGAGACTCGAACCCGAGAGGGAAACTGGCAGTCCGGGAGGTCAGGGGTTCGACGAAACACCACCAGTGACTTCGGGAAGCCCGGAACGCAACCAATCTCCGCTGTCAGCTTGACCAGCTTCGCTCCTGGCATTGCGGAGAATCGACTCCACTCCTCCAGTGAAGGCGTGCTGTCGGGAGTCCAAATCACGCGCTGTGCGCGCACGTCGAGCAAAGGTCCGTCAATCGAGATCGCTATCGGCCGCGGCCCAAGTACGCCGGTGGGTTGCTCCGTCAGCCAGAGGCCGACGCGGGGACCTTGTCGTAATTGCTCCAGGTGGGAGCGTTTGAGCGGCGCGCGCATCTGGACGAAGGCCTCGGACGCGCGTGCCAAATTCTCCACCAGGGATTGCTTCAGGACGTTCGATCGCGTCGTGACCCAGAGCGTGATTCCCGGCTTCGCGAGCGCCCGCACTGCGTCAGGATCGAGGTCCTCGGAGATCTCGACGTGCATCTTGAAGCCGTGAATCGCCAGTTCTGAAGGCGCAGCTTGCGTCAGCAGGAGTACGAGGAGCAGACCCATCAAGATTCTCCAGCGCTTTGGCGGGTGCTCGAGCTCAGGCGGGCTTTGCGGGAGCGAAGAACAGGTACCCGTGCCGATAGAAGTACTGGAGGGTGCTCACGGTCACGCAGAGCGCGGCAATGAAGCCGACCACGTCCGCGTAGGCGCCGAGGAGAGCGGACTCTTCCGACTGCGACGACAACGCCAGAACGATCAGACCGATCAGAAAGAATGTGGCGTACTTTCCAATTCGCGTGGGCGCAGTTGGGATCTCCAGGTGCTTCTTCTTCACCACGATCGCGCCCACGATCATGCTCAGGTCTCGGAAGACGATGAGGCCAAGCAACCAGATCGGGAGCTGCTCCTCATAGACCAGCGAGACCAGCGCGGTGAAGACCAGCAGCTTGTCTGCGACGGGATCCAACACCGCGCCGACCTTGCTGCGTTGGTTCAGGACTCGCGCCAGGAACCCGTCCAATGAGTCTGAGATCGATGCAGTGACGAAGACCGCGAGAGCCCACCCCGCCCTCCCGGAAAGATGCAGAACGAGGAACACCGGTACAAGGCCGAGCCGGACCAGCGTGATGGAGTTGGGCAGATTGAGCCAAGGCGCTGACACGTGAATCAACGTAGCTCAGCGCGCGCTCTCGATCACTGGTGCTGAGCGATGAACTTGGCGAAAGGATCCGACTTGGCCTTGGGCTCGTAGGCCGCCTCCTTCCAGAGCTCTTCGCCGACCGTCACCTGCTGTCCCGCCTGCAGCGCGACGAACTTTTCTTCCCACTTCTCGACGGAGATCTCCTGTGGACCCGCGATCTGTTTGCGCTCACCCTTCGCGGCCGGAACCGCTCCCTTCGCGACAGCCTTCACCTTGGCTGCCACGCCGACGACGCCTTCGGTCACGCGAACGACGGTGCGAAACGAGTGCGGCTTCACACCTTGAACAATCTTGTTGGTATCGACACGGAAGATCGTTCCGCGCACCCCTGCCACGGCTCGTTCCGTGGTCACCTCGAACTTCGCGCCTGAGCCCGACAGCGCCTTGCTGACCTTGGACCAGATCTTCCCGCCGACCAGCTTGGCCGAGAAACCCTTGCGCTCCTGACCCGCGAAGTCCGCCTCGCTGATGAAGAGCTCGCTCCCCTCGCCCAGCATAATCACGCTGGCGTCATTCAGGGTGAGCTTGAGGTTCCCCTTCTCGACGACGATGAGATCTTTCAGCTGAATCTCACTCCCCGCCTTGAGGGGCTCCGCGGCGGAGCCTTCCTGTTCGCGGGTCGCCTTGTCGACGATCTCAATCTTCCCCACCGAAGCGAGGGAGACCGCCGGCCACAGCGCCATTGCCAGCCCGAGCACACGCCAGTTCTTCATCGCGTCCCCCTCACTCACTTCGCGAGCGTCACTTCGAGCGTGTTCCCGGTCACACCGGTGACGTTGATCTTCTTGCCCTTGAAGGCCTTGCCGCCCACGCGATCCGCGAGCTCGTCGGTCGTGCCCACGAAGGTCACGTCAAACTGCGCCTTACCGCCACCGAAGGTGCCTGGCTTCACCGCGCGAACACCCGTGATCGACTCGGCTAGCACCTTCTTGAAGCCCTGCACGGCGGAGTAATCGCTCAGCCCCACCACGTGGACGACGAGACGGTTGCCGTTCTGCTCCGCGTCGCGCAGCTGTTCCAGCGCCGCCTTGCGAACCGCGCCCACGACCTCTTGGCCGCGGTGCACCGCGATGTCATGCGCCGTGCGCTCATACGAAATCGTGTACGTGCCCTTGGGCCCCAGATCCGCCGGCTGGCTGTTGAACTTGCCCGCGACCTTGGCGATTTGGCTCCCGGAATCCGTGGCAAACAATGTCAGCTCCCACTCACCGGTGACCGGGAACTGCAGCTGCTTGCCCTTGTTGTCGAAGCCGCCCCAGTTCGGATCCGCGGCCTGGTTCCGGAACGAGACCGTGCCGTAGAGGATGTACTCGGCCTTGGTGAGCTCGCCGATCTCCTTCGCCTCGGGAGTGCCCAACGAGACGCCGGAAGACAGCTTCAACTTCCCGGCGGCGAACGCGGGATCGATGATCGTCCAGCCGTCCTTCTTGAACGCCTCGGTGAGCACCGTCGACAGTACGCCGCTCGACGTCACCGCGCCGCGAGGGTCGTAGGTCTGCTCTTGCAGAATGATGACCAGCTTGCGGTTGCCCATGCGGTTGATGAGCGCCTTCACCGCCTGCAGATCCTTGTCGAGCTGCTGTTTGCCGACCTCGGCGCGGATCGTCACGATCATCACGCCGCGCTCTTCCTTCTTGGAGACCACGTCGTACTTGCGCACGTAGCCCGCGGAGTTCGCGTAGATGCGATCAGAAATCAGCTGCGAGTTCTGAGTCAGCGTGTCCGCGGAGACCATCACGCCGGCCACCTGCTCGACCGCTTCCCGCAACGCCTTATCCTTCGCGTCCTTCTCCGCGCGCGCCCTGTTCCCGTCGACGATGGCCGCCTCGCCGGCGGCCTCCTTGACGACCACGTCCGGATCCGCGGCGAACGCGGTCGTCGCGGCCAGGATCAACGCGGACACCAACCAAAGATTCTTCATGTTCTTCATTCCCCTTAGTTGGTGACGATCACCACCCGGCCTTCCGCCAGGTAGCTGTTGTTCGCCTCGGCGAGCTTCTTGATCTCATCCGCGGAGAGCACCAGATCGGAGCCTTGGGCCTTCGCCGCTTTCAAAACGAGCGGCTTGTCACCCACGCGCTGCATGTTCTTCTTCGCCTCGTCGAGCGACTTCGCATAGCCCGCGACGCCGCTGTTCTTGCGCGCGTCGTCGGTCAACGCCTGCGCCGCGTAGACCGGCTTGCCCGCTTCATCCAAGAGCCGAGGCGCCAACGCCGGCGTCACCTTGAGGCCACGCGCGTCGACGACCAGACCCGTGTTCTTGCGATCGCCGTCCGTCTTGACGATGAGCTTGGTGTCGCTCGGCTCGGTGATCACATCCGCCAGCGCCGCCAGCGGCACCTCGACATCGATCTCCACGCCGCTGTCCGAGAAGTAGCGCTTCGCGGTGACCTTGAAGCCGCGCAACACGCCTTCGACCTTGCCGCGGATCTCATCCTTCTCGATCGCTTCGCCGACAGTCTTGCCCGCGGAGATCTGAATCCCTTTGACCTGCGCCAACAGGTTTCGGAACGCGTCCATCTTGGCCGCCTGCTCCGCGCCGAGTCGCGCCTGAGCGGGGTTGGACGCCTTCATGTCCGGAGCGCCCGAGCCCGTGGCTTTCACCACCTGCCCCTGCCAATTCACACCGGCTTCGGCTTTCGCCTCACCCTTCTTCGCACTTTCGGACGCATCCTTCTTTGCGTCCTTGCCCTGCGCCAACGCTGACACGGTCAGCGCAGACGCGAGCACCCAGACGAGGCTCTTCACGGGAGCTCCTCTCCTTCGATTGATCACTTGGTTGGCGGATGACGGCGGCGACGTAGCGCCAATTCAAGTGCTCGCTCGAAGGGAGGTCAAGGAAGCTGAAGACGGCGCAACTGTGCGCACGCCGAAGCGCGGAGCCGCTCCCACACGGCTCCCGGCCTAATCACGCGAAAGCTTCGTCGTGCCGCGCGATGTACGAGTGAATCAACTTGCGGTGACGCTCGGTGAGCAAGGTGAAGCGCACGCCGGAACCGTTGGCGCGCGAGTCCACCCATTCACGGACCACTTCGCCTTCCGCGTAGATGACCTCATCCGTTCCGGGTAACTGAAACTGGAGACCGACGCGCTTGCCCGCGTGGTGCGGCTCGATCAGATGCGCCAGGTTCAAGCCCTCCGCGCTAATGTCCGAGCTTCGGGTCATGTACGGGACGCCGCTGATGTACTTGTTCAGATAGATGTCCAACGGCGCGCGGCGCTTGGTTCGCTTGTTGTCGCTCATTTTCCCTCCCTCGCGGCTTTCGTCTGGTGGGGCGCTAAAGGGGCGCCACGGGACTGAAGCCCGATGTGTTGAGGGTAGACGCGCGGGTCGATCGGTCAAGAAAAGCACCCGAAGGCCGCATATAAGGCCCCACCCGGAGCGGTTTCGTGGGCTCCTTTGCGAAGGACAGGAACGAACGTGATCAAGAAAATGTCGATGCTTGGGGCAGTGCTGGCGTTGGTCTCGGTACCGGCGATGGCCCAGCAGCTGAAGACGGACGAAGAGAAGACCCTCTACGCGTTGGGCCTGATGATGGGTCGCAGCGTGAACGTGTTCAACCTCACCAAGGCGGAGACGGAGATCGTCAAGCGCGGGTTCACCGACTCCGTTCTGAAGAACAAGCCCCAGGTTGAGCTGGAGCAGTGGGGCCCCAAGGTGGACGCGCTCGCCAAGACCCGCGGCTCCGCGAAGGCGGACGCGGAGAAGACCAAATCAAACGCGTTCCTTGAGAAGGCTGCCAGGGAGAAGGGCGCGCAGAAGCTTCCGTCCGGCCTCATCTATGAGGAGATCAAGGCAGGCACCGGCGCGCCGCCCAAGGCGACTGACACGGTGAAGGTCCACTACAAGGGCACGCTGATCGACGGGACAGAGTTCGACAGCTCCTACAAGCGCAACGAGCCGACCGAGTTCCCTCTCAACGGCGTCATCCCATGCTGGACCGAAGGTCTGCAGAAGGTGAAGGTCGGCGGCAAAGCGAAGCTGATTTGCCCTTCGTCCATCGCGTACGGAGATCAGGGCCGGCCCAGCATCCCCGGTGGCGCGACTTTGATCTTTGAAGTGGAGCTCCTCGACATCAAGGCGCCTGCCGCTCCGGGCGGCCCGACGCCGGGTGCTCCTCCCGTGCCGAAGAAGTAACTGCGCGCTGAACTGGTGACGAGGTCCTCGCTCTCCGCAGAGAGGGCGAGGCTTCGAGCTTGAATGTTACAACTGCGCTCGTCGAACGCCGCTCAAACCTTGCTCAAACGTCCAGGGCCTCGTGCGCACATGTCAGCCCCATGAGTTAGTTAGAGCTTGTTCTCCCATCCAACGAGGCAAGTATGGACGCAATCGAATCATTCCCTGTTCCGCTGCAGAAGCTCTTCAGCGGCGAGGCAAAGCTCCCGGCGAAGGAACGGAACGAGATTTTGGCAATGGGGTCTTCTGCGGTACCCGCGCTCCTGAACCTTCTCCAAGACGAGAGTTGGGCACCGGAGAACGCTCCAGGAGCAGGATATGTCCCTCTTCACGCCGCGCGGCTTCTGGGGGACCTGGGAGACCCGAGCGCGATCCAGCCGATGATCTCGGCTCTGGTTGCGGCCGACGCGATGGAGTTCGTGTACGCAATCCTTATCGACAGTCTCGCGCAGTTTCGGGGGGCATGTGTCGAGCCGCTGCTTGCCGCATATGCACAGACTGAGAATCCCAAAAGTCGGCTTGTGCTCGCGGAAGTGTCCGCGAAGCTGGGCGTACAGGATGAGCGAATCTACGAGATCTTGCTTCATTGTTTGCAGACGGATCTGGTTCTGGGCGCGATCTGGTTAGCGGACTATGGCGATCCGCGCGCGCTGTCGCATCTGAGCGAAGCCCTTGATGCTCACGAGGTTCGGGCTGCGTCGAAGTACGATCTCCTGTCCAACCAAGAGGTCTTCGAGATTGAGGCGGCAATCGCCGCGCTGGGCGGAGCGCTCACGGCCGACCAACAAGCCAAGGTGAAGCTCGCCCACGCACCGAGGGAACAGTACCGCCGCGAGCTACATGCGGCCCTGAAAGGGAGAGAGCTAGGCCCCCCCCCGGTCAAGGCGCAGCAGCGTCCAGGACGCAACGAGCCTTGTCACTGCGGCAGTGGCACTAAGTACAAGCGTTGCCACCTCGCGACCGACCCACGAACAGAGGCGTGAGTGCGGAAGTGTTGACGTGTTTTTCCTCAGCGCGCCAACGCCTTTTCCGTGGCGCGCAAGAGTGGCTCCGCGCTCACAGGCTTCCCGGTCGCGTTCTCCATCCAGAGATCCGGGATGACCGAGCCGAACTTGGTCATCCGTTCGAACTCGGCACCGAGCGGGCCTGACTTCTTCAAGTGCTCCTCGACCTGGAACGCGATCAGGTGACCGAGCGGATAATCGGAGAGGTAGAGCGGATAGGCTATCGAGTGCGAGTAGATGCCGAGCATCGGCGTGTCTTTGCCTCCCAGCACCGGCGCGTAAAACTGATTCCAGTGCTCTTTGGAGAGCTGCGCCACCGCATCGCGGAGCTGCGCGGGAGTCGCGTCAGGATGCTCGTACATCCAGTGCCACGCAGCGAGATCGACGAGAGCAACTCCCGCGATCTCATAGGTCTGCCAGAAATCATTGAGCACACGAAGCCGCTCGCTCTCCGCGTCGGGTTTGGCCAGGCCGAGCAGCTCCAGATCTCGCGCTTGGAACACGAAGGCCATGGCCTCGGTGAACGCGGAGTTGGGCACGCCGGCGAGCAAGGTGTGGTCCACGTCGTAGAGCGAGAACACCTGCTCCACATTGTGACCGAGCTCGTGCACCGCGATGTTGTAGCCCTTGTAGTTCATGCCCTCCGGCTCGATGCGCGTGCGCAGGCGGGGGAGATCCCCACGTCGCGCGGCCTGCATCGCGTGCCCTGCGCCACGTGACGCTTCCACGGCGATCTTCGCGGCAAGGTACTTCGCGCGCTCGGGCGTGAAGCCAAGTTGGGTGAGGATCCGCGGCATGTCCTTCGCAAAGGCCTCCGCGTTCGGGTAGCGCTTGCGCGTCATCGCATCCAGCTCCGACTCTTTAAACGCACCTCGCGCGACGAATCCGTTGAACCAGAGATCTGCGGGCTCCAACTTGCGGCCCAATTTTTTCTCGATCAGCGTCGCGACCTTGGGCACCAAGGGGGACGTCAACACGTCGGTGAGCAGCTTCACCACGCGGGTCTCCGGGATCTCGCGCGAAATCTCGAAGCTGCGCGCAATCGCGCTGGGTGCAATGGGCGAATACTTGTCCGCCGCCTTCGCCGCGCGGAATTGAGCGAGTAACTTCTGGTAGCGCACGTCCGGCTCGGGCGCGGCATCCGCTTTCGCGTCCCTCATAGGCGCGTTCGCCTCAACCTCAGCCGGGGGCGCCACGCTCACTGCGTTGCTGAACGGGTTCCAATCCACGCGCGGATTGTCGATCACCACTGCGGGAATGGTTTGGGTGACGATGCGTGCCATCACCTGAACGATCATCCGCTGCTTCTCGAGCCCGCGAGGATCGGCGTAGTCCGCCTTCAGCTCATCTCGCAGATTCCAGTGAGAGATGAGTCGCAGGCCTTTGGGAAACAGCCGCTCGCCCTTCTCGTTGAGCAGGTGGTGCATCCAGACGTTGTATTGAGCGATGTAGAGATCGGCGGTCGCGCTCGCCTTGGCGATCTCCTGCCGCACGGCCGCGGGAATGCGAAACGCGAACCGTCCTGCGAGCCGCGCTTCCGCCCACTGCTGTCGCGAGTAGCCCATGCCCTGCTCCGTGCGCTCGCTCAGCGTGGTGAGCGGAAAATTGAGCAGCGCGACGAACGCGATCTTCGACGTGAAGAGATCTTCCGTCAGGTGGGCGGTCACATCCAAACCCGAGAGCAGCGGGTCCACCGGAAGCAGAGGGCCAATCTCTAAGTCCGTCGCACGCCGCAGCTCACGGCCGACCTCATTCAAGTGACCGTCCACTTGTTCGAAGACCGTCTCCAAGCGCGCGAACGTCGCGTTGAGCTTCTGCGGATCCGAGAGGAAGAACTCCTTGGCGAAGGTTGCGAGATCGCCATCCTCTGTTCGCCACCGCGCTTCGCACTGCTTCAGCCCGCGCTGAATCCGCGCGCGCTGACCTTCTCCGTGCGCCTTGATCAACGCCTCTTCCAAACCGGCCGGGATCTTCACCGTCTGCTCCCGATCCACGCGCGTCTCCGCGTGCGTCTGAACTGCGCTGCATCCGCAGACCAAGAAAAACACTGCCAAATGACCAACGCGCATCACGATCACCCCAAACGAAAAGGCCCGACCCCTGCGAGGGAGCCGGACCTTTAGTGCAACGGGATACCGTTGCGCGAGCCCGTCAGCTGACGGGACGAACGTTCTGCGCCTGAAGCCCCTTCGGGCCGCGGGTCACATCGAACTCAACCTTCTGACCCTCAGACAGGGTCCGGAACCCATCCGCCTGAATCGCGGTGTGGTGGCAGAACACATCCTCGCCACCGCCGTCCTGCGTGATGAATCCAAAGCCCTTCGCATCGTTGAACCACTTCACGGTACCAGTTGCCATTCGGTCTTCTTCCTTGCTCTAGCAGGCGAGGGACATCCCCCGTGTTCTCAGCCGCTGAGAACTGGCCGAACGATACGCACGTGTTTTTTGGGCTGTCTACGTTTTGTTACCACCCACATCGTCGCCCATTGTTCTGTTCCTTGAGCCAGCGTTGCAGCGGCTCGAAGTACTCGAGCATCGGTTTCGCATCGATCTGCCTCGCACCGGTCATGGCTTCGAGCGCCTCTGGCCACGGCTTGCTCGCTCCCAGCTGGAGCATGGCCTTGAGCCGCGCGCCTGCTTCCTTGTTCCCATAGACGGAGCACTCGTAGAGCTTTCCCTTGAACCCAGCGGCGTCGCACATGGCCTTGTGGAACTGGAACTGGAGGAAGCGAGCGAGGAAGTACCGCGTGTACGGGACGTTCGCCGGCACGTGGTACTTCGCGCCGGGATCGAAGTCCTGCTCGGTCCGCACGACCGGCGCGTCGACGCCTTGGAACTTCCGGCGCAGCTCCCACCATGCAGAGTTGTAGCGATCCGGGGGGACCTTTCCAGAGAAGACATCCCAGCGCCACTGGTCAATCAGCTTTCCAAACGGCAGGAACGCGAGCTTCTCCAGGGCCGACTTCAGCTGAAGGTTCACCAACGACTTCTCATTCTTGGTCGGGACTGACTTCAGGATGCCGACCTTCTTCAAGTACTCGGGCGTGATCGACAAAGTGATCGCGTCGCCAATCGCCTCGTGGAAGCCGTCGTTGGCGCCCGACTGAAAGAGCACGGGCAGCGTGTAGTAGTTGTTGAAGTAGTAGTCGTGACCCAGCTCATGGTGGATGGTCACCAGGTCTTCTTCATCAACCTTGATGCACATCTTGATGCGCAGGTCGTTGTTGTACGTCACGTCCCAGGCGCTGGCGTGGCACACCACTTCGCGATCCTTGGGCTTGGTGAACATCGAGCGCTGCCAGAACGAATCCGGCAGCGGGTTTAAACCCATCGACGTGAAGAACGACTCGCCCAGCTTCACCAACTTCTTCGCGTCGTACTTCTCGCCCTTGAGCGCCGCGGTGACATCGAGATCACCCTGCCCTTTGTAGGGCTCGACCAGCGGATAGATGAACGCCCACTCTTGCGCCCACATGTTGCCCAGCAGGTGCGCGGGGATCGGCTTGTCGGCGGGCACTTTGTCGGCGCCGTACTTCTGCGCGAGCTTGCCGCGGACGTAGCAGTGCAGATCCTCGTAGAGCGGCTTCACTTCATCCCAAAGACGGTCGGTGTCCTTCTCGAACGCGTCCGGCGGAAGGTCGTAGTTGGAGCGCCAAAGATCGCCCAGGTCCTTGAACCCGATCTCCTTCGAGCCCTCGTTGCCCAGCGCCACCATTCGCTCGTACAGCGGGCGCATCGTCCGCGCGGTGTCATGCCAGCCCTGCCAAGCCTCCAGCAGCTCGTCGTACCTGCGGCTCTCCGCCAGCGTCTTCGAGAGTTGCTGGAGATCCTTGCAGGTCCCCTTCCCGTCCTTCCCGCAGTACTTCCCCTTGCCGTACATCCCTTCCAGCTTCGCGGAGATCTGAGCGACCTCGGCGCGGCGCGCCGGATCGTTGGGCGCGGGGAGCGACGACGACAACCGCAGCAGGGTGATCATGCGCGCGGTCTGTGGATCCAACCTGAGATCCTTGAAGCGCACCGCCTCTTTGATCGCCTTCGCCAAATACGCCATCACCTCTTCATTTACGGACGCGGCGTTGCGCTCCGTGTCGTCCGTGATGTGCGTACTCTTGATCCATTCCGCCGTGGCAGACCGCACCCAGAGGTTGCGGAGATCGGCGTCTACCTTCTTCACGAAGGCTTTTGCCTCGTCGGGCGTGGCGCCAGCAGCAAAGCTGACGTTCGAGAACAGCGAAAGAACGCCGACTGCGAGAACAGGACGCTTCATGGTGGCCACCAGACAGGACGAGGTCAGTCTTGTTGCAATCTTTTCCGCACGGTCACGATCTTGGAGAGGAAGTTGTCCTGCGAGCGCACGATCTCCAACCCGCGCGCCTTCAGCGCTCCTCAACGGTGTGAGACACACCCCGGTGCAGCGCCCGATGGCCCATGCCTTCAAGGTTCGTTCGAAGACGCATCAAGGAAGGTTCCCTGGTGGGGCAAGACTCTAGCGCGGGTAGACTTCACCACCATGTCTGAGCGTCACTTCGCCGACGGCGAGCTGCTCGCCGCGGTCTTTCATGATCTGCGTGATCCGATCGCCGCGGTGCTGATGCAGTCAGGCGCGCTGAGGAAACTCGAGCTGGGGGGTGAAAGTGGCGAGCGGGTCCACAAGCGCGCGGAGGCGATTAGCCGCTCCGCGGATCGGGCGTTGAAGCTGTTAGGCGACGTGCACGACTTGCTGCGCTTTCGACAAGAGCGACTCGTTTTGCAACGGTCTACCACGCCGGTGTCAGAGCTGGCCGTCACGCTCCAAGCGGCGGTCCAGGAAGTCTTGGGACCGCGCCGCACCGCGCTGAGGATCGTCGAGAAGACGGACACGCTCTCGTGCGACGCTCCTCGGCTGATCCGAGCGCTTTACCATCGGGCCACGCGCGCGGCGCTGGCGACCCCCAACGACTCTGAGATCACGCTCACGCTCGAGAAGGACCGCGGTGCAGTGACGACCTCCGGCAACGAGAGCGAGGGAACGAGTCGGTCGGAACAGCTGGGCTGGGCGATCGTCGAGACGTTCCTTGAAGCCCACGGAGGCAGCGTTCAGCGCGTCGGCGCCGGCGCGACGTTTACATTGTGAATTGTGATCGGAGATTTTTCAGCTCGGCTTCTGCCTGAGCGCGACCGGAATCACTGTGTCGCGCGATGGAGTGTGATCCAAATAATCGTCGACCTCGGTGGCGGAGATTCCGTGCAGCCGGAGCTTCTCCCATAAGTTTTTTCGCGAGATCCCCAGCAGCTCCGCGGCGCGAGTACGGCTGCCGCCCGAGTGAGCCAACGCGCGCATCAGGTACTCGCGCTCAAACTCGCTCACCGCGCCGCTCAGAGTTCGGAACGTCTCCGGCTCGATCATCCCTTCTGTCTCGATCGATCCCACGATGTCGCTGGGAAGATGATGCAGATCGACCGCGCCTCCTCGCGCCAACACGACCGCGTGCTCGATCGCGTGGGCGAACTCGCGAACGTTTCCACGATACCGATACTCGAGCAGCCGCGCCCAAGCCCGGGGAGAGATGTCCGACGGCAGCTGTCCAGACGGTGTGAAGCGCCGCAGGAAGTGCTGCAACAGGAGCGGGATGTCTCCTTTGCGCGAACGCAACGGAGGGATCGACAGATCCAACACGTGAAGGCGGTAATAGAGATCTTCTCGGAACGTTCCCGCGGCGATCATCTCTTTCAAGTTGCGGTGCGTGGCGGAGATGATCCGCACATCGACAGGAATAGAGACGTTGGTACCCAGCGGCTCAATCGTTCCCTCTTGAAGAACGCGCAGCAGCTTCGCCTGAGCGGGCAGCGGAATCTCACCCACTTCATCCAGCAACAACGTTCCGCCGTGCGCCGCTTTGAAACGACCGTCGCGCTTCCTCAGCGCGCTGGTGAACGCACCTTTCTCGTGACCGAAGAGCTCCGCCTCCAACAGCGTCTCAGGGAAAGCAGCACAATTCACCGCGACGAAGGGCATGTCGCGGCGCGAGCTGCGCGCGTGCAGAGTGCGGGCAATCAGCTCCTTGCCGGTACCGCTCTCGCCGGTGATGAGCACGGGCGCATCAGAGTCCGCCACCGTCTCCATGCGCGCTTTGAGCCCAACGATCGCCGGAGAGCGTCCAATGATCACCGCTTCGGCACCGCGCTCGGCCAACTCCGTCTGCGCCTGACTCAGCTCGCGGCGAATCCGACACTCCTCCGCGACGCGGCCAATCACGCGAAGCGTGAACTCCTCCGCGTCGAACGGCTTGCAGATGTAGTCGTACGCGCCCTCGCGCAGCACCGCGACCGCGTCAGTCACCGTCGCATACGCCGTCATCAAGACGACCGCGGTGGCTGGCGATTCCTTGCGCAACCGACGGAACAACGTCATCCCGTCCACGCGCGGCAGCCGCACGTCGAGAATCGCGACGTCATACACATGCTTCCCAAGGAGCGCGCTCGCATCCCCGCCGTCAGACGCTTCCGTCACGCGATGACCCGCGTCGCTCAGCGCGAATGCGACGTCCATCCGCAGCGAAGGTTCGTCCTCGACCAGCAGCACATCGAGCGCCGCCTGTTGTTTCATTCGAGGAGAGGATCCAACTTGGCCTTCGGGAAAGGCACCGCTGCTGGTCGTGGTGACGTGCACAGACAAAACATCCCCCAGGCATGCGCCGGGCGCGAACTCCTACACAGGAGGCCTGCGGGCTTGTTTGTGAATTGCTCAACAACTCAAGCAAGGAGATCCATCGCCTCCACCCACGCCATGCGGTCGAGCTTGGCGGAGAAGAGCGTGGCGGCTCCCAGTTGTTCGGCACTGTCGATCAAGGTCGATTGATCTTCGCCCTGCACCAAGAGCACTGGAATGGGAACCCCGCTCCCGCGGATCTCCAGAAGGATCTCGATCCCCGTCCTTCCTTCCAGCACCACGTCGCAGACGATCAGGCTTGGCGGGTCGAGCACCGCCCCACTCCCCAGTGCCAGCTCGAGGTAATCCGACACCTCCAGCCCATCTTCGAGCTCGACGATCGCCATGCCTTCTTCACGCAACAGACCTGCGATGGCCTGACGTTGTCCGTCGTCCTGCACAGCCAACAGAGCAACTTTGCGCGACACATCCACTTCTTCGCCCGCGATCACCATGTGCTGCTTCCCTTCCGCACACAAACACCCATGCCACACCTCACTGCCTGTCGTTGAAGGACCTCAGGTTCCCCCCCGGGAACGGCGGCTACTTCATCAAGTGACGTGCCACCGTCGCGACCCGTGAGCAGATCGGCGCGCGTTACCGTCGAGGAACGAAAATACGGTTCGCGACGAAACACGTTTCAGTGCTGCGCTGCCTTTTCCCGCGAGCGTGGATTGCGAGCCCGTGGATTCACGGATCGTGCGGTCGCAAGGGGCGGGATCAAAACGTGTGATCAGCCTTCGTACCCAGTTTGGTTACCAAGCAGTAACGACGGGGCGCGCGTGCGTGGCGCGCCGGTAACGCCGGGCGCTGCGCCCACACGGCGCCGAGGCGGTCTTCAAAGCCCGCTCGTCCGCGCCATATCATCTGCGCCATGCATCGACGCGCGAGCAGTGCTCAGAAGATGGGGACCGTTGAGGCTGACGTCCAGGCCATGCGTGAAGCTCTCGAAGCGACGTTGCAGTCCCACGTCCGCATGGGGAAGGCGCGGCTCTGCGACTGCTCTCTTTGCCAGCAGATTCGCGAAGCGTTGGCGCCCGGCGCGGGGGAGCGCTTCTCGGACCGGCTGCGCGAAGAGTGCGCCAATATCGCGGACTGGAAGGTGGGACAGCTCAACGCGGACTTGGCGAAGGCCAAGAGCGAGCAAGCAGAGACGATCCGCGGGCTCCTCAAAGTCGCGCGGGAGATCGGCGACAAGATTCGCGCCCTCAAGGGCGGGATCCTTTAGAGGCTAGAGGCCCTTAGAGAAGTTGATCCGCGGCGTGCCGTCGCTGTCTAAGAGCGCGATCAGCCGGTTCTTCACCATCGCCGCAATCGGTGGCCCCTCGTCGCGAAAACCTTCAGGGAGTAGCCAAGATGGTTCGCTGAGCGCTTGCACGGAGACCTGCTTCCACGCACGAACCTGGTCCGCTTCCGTGGCGGTGAGCGAGCGTCGCCGCAACCAAGGCACGATCGCCGCGCCGAACAGTCCGGTCAGCTCGGAAGGCACGGGCGCTGCGCCGATCACTTCGGTCGCGACGGAAGGATCTCCCCACGGACCAATCGTCGAGCGGTGAAGCGTGGCGACGTGGGCTCCCATACCCAGAGCACGACCCAAGTCTCTTGCGAGCGAGCGGACGTAGAAGCCGCCGCGCACCACGAGCTCCAGACGACTGCTCCGCGGGAGCTCGTGCGACAGCCAGCGAGCACTGTGCAGATAGACTTGCGAGGGTGGGAGGACCACGACCTCCCCGCGGTGGGCTTTGCGATACGCGGGCTCGCCCCCGATCTTCTTCGCGCTCGTCGCAGGGGGAACTTGCCAGGTCCAGCCCTGAAAGGGGACCAGCGCCGCGGCGAGCAGCGCGGGCGTGAGCGTTGAGGCATCGCCTTCAAGCGTCACCGTGCCGAGCAGATCTCCGGTGTCCGTCTCCTTCCCCCAGACGAGCTCCGCGACATACGTCTTCGGCAGGACATGAAAGCGCTCGAACAGGCGCGTGGTCTGCCCTACGAGGATCAGCAGCAGCCCGTGCGCGAAGGGGTCGAGTGTCCCGCCGTGGCACTTCTTCTCGTCGCCCAGCGCAAGCGCGTTGAGCGTCTCGAAGCTGGTGGCGCCAACCGGCTTGTGCGCGAGGTAGAGGCCGGGCTGCATGAAATGCCTGGCTATCAAGGGTCCGCCGCCTGATGCCAGTCGCTCGCCTCAGATGTCCTCACCTCGTTGCGTTGACCGCTCCTGGACGACGAGCGAGCTGCGAGAGTCTCGACCATCCGCTGGACAACAGATGCTTCAGACTTCCCTTTGGCCGCCTACCTTTCCCCTCAAGGGGCCCGCTGAACAGGTGTGATACCCCTTGAGTCGTGAGCCCATCCGGGCCGCGCCCGAAGCGGCCAAGTGAAAACCAACTGCCCTTCGTCGACGAGGTGCTCGACTACGGAATCTTCATGCTCGATTCCGAAGGTTTCATTCGCACCTGGAACAAAGGCGCCGAACGGATCAAGGGCTACCGCGCGGACGAGATCATCGGGAAGCACTTCTCCGTCTTCTATTCGGAGGAGGATCGCCGCGCGGGTCGGTGCGAGGAAGAGATCGCCGTCGCCACGGCAGTGGGCCGCTTCGAAGACGAAGGTTGGCGCCTTCGTAAGGACGGCACCAAGTTTTGGGCGAACGTGGTTCTCACCGCGATTCGCGATGAGGGCGGCAAGGTCTCCGGCTTCGTGAAGGTGACTCGAGATCTAACTGCCCGCAAGCAGTCGGAGGACAGCGCCCGCCGGCTCGCGGAGGAACGGGCCGCGCGCCAGGAAGCACAATCCGCCGCCGTACGCGCGGAGGAGATCGCTCACCGAACCCAAACGCTGCAGGACGCAACCTCCGCTTTCGGCGAAGCGTTGACGCTGGATCAGGTGATGCAAGTCATCTTCCGCAACGTGCTCCCGGCGCTGGGCGCGGACAGTGGAAGCGTGGCGTTGCTCGCGCCGGGGAGCACCGAATTCGAGTTGGTGTGGACCCACGGCCACAACGCGGAGCGCATCAAGTGGCTCTCCCGCTTTCCTCTGAACGCCTCGCTTCCCCACAGCGACGCGGGACGAAACAAGACCGCGCTCTTCTTCGAGAGCAACGAGCTGCTCAGCAGGTCTTACCCGCACCTGAGCGCGAGCAGCACGCTCTCCGCGCTCGCTTCGTTGCCTCTCCTGGTCGCGGGCCGCTGCGTGGGCGTGTTGGCGGCGACCTACAGTCAGCCCAAGGTATTCTCCGTGGAGCTGCGGACTTTGGCGGTGGCGTTGGCCAACCAATGCGCGCAAGCCTTGGAGCGCGCCCGGGCATTTCAGGAAGAGAAGCTGGCGCGGGCGCGCATCAAACTTCTGGCCGACGCGAGCAAGCTGCTCAGTCAGTCGCTCGATTACGAACAGACCATGGCGACGCTGACCCAGCTCATGGTCCCGGAGCGCGCGGATTGGTGCGCCGTGGACATCGTCACCAACGAAGGTGAGGTGCGCCGCCTGGCGGTGGCACATCCGGATCGTGAGCGCGCGGCCCTCGCCTTCGATTATCAGCGCCGCTATCCGGTCAAGCTCATGGAAGGAGACGGCATTGGCCAGGTGATCCTCACCGGTCAGAGCGTGTTGATGAGCGAGGTGCCGCTGAGCAGCCTCGACGCAATCGCGGACCCAACGCGACGCGCTTACGTGAGGAAGCTGGGCATTCACTCCTTCGTCTGCGTTCCGCTCACCAGCCGCAACAAGGTCCTGGGCGCGCTCACGCTCGCTTACGCGGATTCGGAGCGACGCTACGGCGACGCTGACCTGGCGCTGGCGGAGGATCTCGCCAACCGCGCCGCCAGCGCGCTCGACAACGCGCTGCTGTACCGAGAAGCCCAGGCCGCGGTGCAGGCGCGGGACAGCTTTCTCTCCGTCGCGTCGCATGAGCTCAATACGCCCCTGACGTCGATCAAGCTGAACTTCGAGTCTTTGGGCCGAGCCCTCTCGCAACTCGCGCCGGAACATCTGGCGCCGCTCAAGGCCGATACGAAGCTGCAGGCGGTGGAACGGCAGCTCTCACGTCTGACCGGGCTGGTGCGCGATCTCTTGGACGTCTCGCGCATCACCACCGGCGTGATGAAGCTGGAGCCGGCGCCGGTGGAGTTCATCTCCCTGGTCCGCGAGGTCGTGGCGCGTTCAACCGACGATGCGTTGCGCGCCGGTTCGATCGTTCATCTGGACGCCCAGGGCACGGCGACCGGCATGTGGGATCGCCTTCGCCTCGATCAGGTCGTGACCAATCTGCTCTCCAATGCGATCAAGTATGGCCACGGCAAGCCGGTCTCGGTCAGCGTGCGCCAGACCAAGGACGAAGTTCTGCTCATCATCCGCGATCAGGGCATCGGCATCGCGGAGGTGGATCGGCAACGGCTGTTCCAGCGCTTCGAACGCGTCGCGGACGCTCGGCACTATTCAGGCTGGGGTCTGGGACTGTGGATCGTGAAGCAGGTGTTGGACGCGATGGGCGGAACCGTCGAGGTGGAGAGCTCGCCCGGAAAAGGCTCGGCGTTCACCGTCCATCTTCCGCTTCACGATGCGGATCACGCAGGCCGATCGATCTTGCCGTCCGCGTAGCGCGCGGACCGCGCTTCGTCTCGCGGAAGAGATTGTTGCGGAAAGTCGAACGCCTGACCTTGGGTAACGACAGGGGATGACTACTGGGAGTGACTGGAGAGGCGGGCGAAGGTGCGTTCCTTCCGTGCGCGGTGATACTTTGACACCTTTTCACTCACGAAAAAGAAAAGGCTGAGTTTCCGTATGGGTATGGCGCGCGTTGGGATTTTCGCCGCAGTGGTTGTCTTGTCATTGGCCGCGTGCAGCACCCTCACGCCCGCCGCCAAGGTCGACGATCCGTCCAGGACCGACGGCGGCAAGCTCGACTGGATGGGCCCAGATGGTGGAATCATCTCCAACCCCAACGTCAGCGGCGGCCCCACTCAGCGCGTCGCCTTCGCCCCGCTCTCTCAGCACGCGACGAACCCGTGGTCGAACGGTGTCGCAGCTCGCGCCGCGCGACGTGTCCTACGTCAACGCGCACGGCACCGGGACGCGCGACAACGACCGCGCCGAGGGCCGTGCGCTCGCGCGCGTCTTCGGC
>JBQTKE010000692.1:0-4088 GCA_052386435.1 Myxococcaceae bacterium | reverse complement strand
CACGGCGACGATGACAGCCACCGCAGCGATCGCGGCGAGAAACCACCCACCCACCCAAGGCAGCAGCGGCGGAGTTGGTCGTCGAGGTCTATCCTCAGTCGCGGAAGGACCCAACAACGCCGTGTTTCGCTCGATGGCCCGCCAGAGCGGAACGAATACTGCGATTCCCAGTGAGGTGAAGATCAGCACCTGGAGAAGGTCCGGGTCCTCAGGCGTGTCAGGCCCGAAGCGCTTTCCGATGAAGTAGAGCGACGTGGCAAGGGCGTTGTTCGCCGCGTGCGCGAAGACCGAAGGCCAGAGCGAGCCACTGCGCAAATAGAGCCACCCGAACAGCACGCCGAGCTGAACGCGGCCAGCGAAGCCCACCGGATCCATGTGGAAGGCGCTGAAGACGGCGGCGCTCAGCAGCAGTGGTCCCAGCGTCCTTCGAGTCGCCTGATGCGTCGCCCGCAGCAGCACGCCTCGAAAGAAGAATTCTTCCCCCACCGGGGCGGCGATCACCACGGACGCAATCAACAGCGCCAGCTCAAGTCCCGACTGTCGATTGAAGATCTGGCTCACGTCGTACTTCTGCTGCCAGCTCTCCGGGAAGATCTTCAGAGCGACGAACTGAATGGGGATGACCCAAGCGAAGAAGTTCGCGATCCCAAAGCCGAAGCCGAGCGCAGCCTGTTTCCAGGTGAGTCTCCCGGCGCCCGTGTAGCCGCGCGGTTCACGCCCTGCGAGCTGCAACAACACCAGGGGTACGCCGAAGAAGACGAACGCTTCGGTGAACCAGAGCCCAAAGGCGGGGTTGGCCAGCTGCGCGGCCCCACCAAAGAGGAAATAGCAAGGAAGCACCAGCGCGGTGCTGAGGACCGCGAGCGCCCAGCCTGAGACGTGCGGTGTTTCCGGCGCAGCCTGCGGCGTTTCCTCCATGGCGCATGTCTTCGAGAACTTCCTGAGCGACGTCAAGGAATGACTGGGCGCACCCAGGACCATCGACTAGAAAGCCGCGTGGCTTTGGGGTTGGGTTCACCGGAGGTCATGTGCGTGGAGTTGCGCTGCTTCTCGTTGCGCTTGGTGGAGTCGCCCAGGGCGCGGCCTTTCAAATCGACGCTCGCACCGAGGCCCAGGCCTATTCGTTCCGTTCCTTCCGCGGCGTCGATCCCAACAACCCGCTGATTCTTCCTCGGCGCCGGATCGTTCAGTACCTGGGACTGGAAGCCTACGAGCTCTTCACGGGGCAAGACCTGGGCTTCGAATCCTCACTGCGCGTCTATGCGGACCTTGGGCTCCCCCGAGGCGAGGCCGCGAAGATCGACGGCGTGGGATCCGAAGAGGCGGACCTGCTCTACGCCACGGTGAAGTACCGAGGCAAAAAGATCGAAGCGAAGCTGGGGCGTCAGCTCTACGTCGACATCATGGACTGGATGTCGTTCGACGGACTCAAGCTGCGCTACATCAGCCCGATCGGTCTGGGTGCGGAGATCTACGGTGGGCTCTGGGTGAAGTCGGCCAGTTTCTTCGCCTCCGCCGTATATCAACCCGACGGCATTCGCGATCGTGACGACCGGCGCATCGAGGCCAGCTCTCCTTTGGCGGATCCCGCCTACAACGCGCTTGAGCCGGTGGTGGGCGGCAAGCTCCTGCTCGAAGATCTCAAGGGCTTCTCCGCCGCCGCGGGCTTTCGTCAGTCGTGGGTCGCGCGCAGGGTGAGCCTGCAACGCGGAATGGCGGAGCTGCGCTACGGACGCGGTCGCGGCTTCAATGTCTTCTCCGCGGTCGACTACGACCTCTACATCGGCAATTTGGCGAACGGCAAAGTGCAGGTTCGCTACGACGCGGACCTCTTCGCGGTCAGCGTCGAAGCGCTGCGGTTCACGCCGGTCCTGACGTCCGACTCCATCTGGTACTACTTCGCGATGTCCGGCCGCGACGAGGGACGGGTGAGGGTGGACTTCACGCCTCCCGGTCCCTTCCGCGTCTACGCGCAGGGCTCCGCCGGGCTCTACCGAACCAACCTCGTCAACACCTCACTCGGATCGCTGCTCCTCAATGGGGATGCTTCCGCCGTGAACGCGGGCGGCGCGGTGGGCGCGAGTTTTCGTGGAGGGCCGTTCCGATCCGCGGTCGATCTCTCTTATCGAGCCGGCTACGGCGGTCATCAGCTCTGGGGAGATCTCACCGGCGGCTGGAGCGATCCCTCGCGCCGGTGGAGCGTTGATCTGCGCTTCACCGCCGCACAGCTGCAAGACAGTCTGAACGCACAGCTCCGCGGCCTGTTCTTGGGCGGGCAGCTCTTCGGGAGCCACCGCTTCAACGACGTGGCGCGACTGTCCTTGGTGCTCGAACAGAACCTCAACGCGTTCAGCCGCAGCGACACCAAGATCTTCTTTCTCTTCGACGTGAAGGCGACCCTGTAGATGAAAGCGCTCAGCCTGATCGCTCTCTGTCTGACCTCGGTGACCGCGCACGCGGCGGCGGGACGCGACCGCAGCGAAGCGATCTATCCGCTCCAGTCCATGCCGCTGTCGTTCAATCACGGCGAGCACCTTGCCGCAGGCGCCGAGTGCGAGACCTGCCACGAGACCGCCACCAAGAGCGCCAAGACGTCCGACCGCAACCTGCCTAAACACCCCGAATGCGAGACCTGCCACGAAATTGAATCCGCGGCGAAAGGCGAAAAAACAGATCCGCCGTCAAGCTGCCAGGTCTGTCACCCCAGCTTCGATCAGACCGCGCAGAAAATTCCCGCGCGCGTGGAGCTCCCCGCGGCCAACCTGAAGTTCCCGCACGGGAAGCATGTGCAGCAGAAGATCAAATGCGACGTGTGCCACGGCGCCATGCAGAACGTCGGGCTCGCCACGCGCATGCAGTTGCCGCGCATGGACACCTGCCTGACTTGCCACGACAACTCGCACGCGTCTGGAAGCTGCGACACCTGCCACTTCACCGCGCCCACCGGTGGACGACTCCAACTCAAGTTCCTCTCCGGGCTGTTGCGTCCGCAGCAGGGCGACCCGTTCGGAATGGATCACGGTCCGCGCTTCGAATTCACCCACGGCACCCGAGCGGCTACGCAGCGCTCCACCTGCATGCAATGCCACCAAGAGTCGTACTGCCAAAGCTGCCACGACAGCCTGCAGAAGCCGCTCTCCGTTCACCCGAACGATTACATCTCGCTGCACCCCGTGCAGGCGCGGATGGACTTCCCCCACTGCGAGAGCTGCCACCGCCGACAGTCGTTCTGCGTCGCCTGCCACGAGCGCGTGGGAATTGGGCCCGACGCGGACGTTTCACTGAAAGCCCTCAACACCCGCGTGCACTCCGCGGCGTTCATTCAGAGCCCCACCTTCGAGACTGCCTCTCAGCATCACGGCGTCGAGGCGTCGCGAAACCCCGGCGCGTGCATGGCCTGCCACCGTGAAGAGAGCTGCATGAAATGCCACTCCACCGCGAACGGCGCCGTCTCCGGCTCAGGCACCAACCCGCATCCCGCCGGTTTCAGCCTCGCCTGCAAGAACCTGATGTCGAAGAACGACAGGCCCTGTCTCAAGTGCCATGCGTCCAGCGACCTCGCCGCGAAGGGGTGCCGATGAAGCGAGTCCTCTGCCTGCTGGCGCTGACCGGCTGCCTCGTCCCCGGCTCTTCAACCATCGGCCTTCGTGACGTGAGCCCACCCGTGCTCCTGCGGACGATCCCCGCGGCGGATGCCGGTGTGTTGGACAAGACCAGGCCGCTGGAGATCGTCTTCGATGAGCCGCTGGAGCCGAGGTCGATCATCCCCGGCATCTCGGTCTTGCAAGGCGAGACGCCGGTCGCGCTGGTCGTCGCCGCGGAGACCTCAGACCCCTATTCAGACGCGGAGTTTCACGTCACCGTCCAACCCGGAAGCCCTGATGCCGGCGTGCAGCCGTGGGCGGCCAGCACCTCGTACCAGCTGATCCTCAATACGCTGATCAGCGACACCGAAGGTCACACGCTCGCCGCCGAGATCCGTCAGCCGTTTCAGACGGGCCTGTAGAGGGGTCAGGCTTTACACTCTTACACTCTGCGGCACACGGTCTGCAAAAGCACGTCCCGTGCCGCAGAGTGTAAGAGTGTAA
>JBQTKE010000691.1:0-9115 GCA_052386435.1 Myxococcaceae bacterium | reverse complement strand
GGGCCTTACCCGTCGCCTCCACTTTCACCATCGACGACAGGCTGGGCGCGCGAACGTTCAGCTGCGTGGGCTCTGGCGCCAACTCACCCAACGCGTTCGACGCGGGCGAGCCTTCGGCGTTGAAGAGATCCGCGAGCGGCATGGAGAGCGATTTGGCGCGCCGGCGCGGAGACGGCGTGGGCTTGCGCTCCGGCGCGGGGGTGGGTTCCGGCGCAAAGCCCGCGAGCAACACGCGCTCCCGACGCTCACGCACGGGGAAGAGCTCACGCAAGAAGTCAGAGCGCTGTGAGGTGCGCCACACGAACGGAGTGGCGACGCGCCTGAGGTCTTTCGAAAACTCGGTGGCGCTCGGATTCCGCTGGCTGCGATCGCGGTTGAGCGCGCGCATCACCACTTGGTCCAGCTCCTTACCCACGGAGATGTTGAGCTTGGAGGGAACGTCCATGCGGTGCGCGGCTTGATCCGACGTGTCCGCCAGCCGCTTGCCCACAAGGCCTTCGTAAAGCACGGCGCCCAGCGAGAAGACGTCACTGCGCGGCTCCGCGGCGCGCCACTTCGGCATCTGCTCCGGGGGCAGGAAGCCCTTCATCGACGCGAGCGCGTCCGGCCAGAGCGGCGTCCCGACGGTGCAACGAACCAAGCCCACGTTCAGGACGCGCGTCGAACCCTCAAACGTCGCCTGCAGGTTGTGGTCGTTGATCATCCCGTGCGCGGAGCTGGCGCGCGCGTGCAAGGAGCCCAGCGCCAACCCGGCCTCGTGGACGCATGCGAGCAGCAAGCCCAGGGGTATCGATTTTCCCTTCTTGCGGCACGCGTCGAGGATCTCCGCCAGCGTGGCGCCAGACGTGTACTCGGTGACCCAAAAATTTCCCTTCTCGGAGACTTCGGCCGGATAGACCTGCGCCAAGTTCGGGTGGCGGATTCCTGCTGCCCACTCCGCGTGCGACCCAAAGCCCATCAGCGACTGCTCAGGCAGCTCCAACCGCTTCATCACGACGAGGCGCGAGCCGTTCGAATGATCCGCGCGAAAAGCGGCCAACCGCTCCGAGCCACCGGGCGTCAGGCTGCGAATGACTTGGCAGGGACCAATCTCCCAGCCGGCGCAGGGATCCGCCTCTCGATCGGCTTCCTGATCAAAGACATTGGGCGTGGCCCCGAACGACATGCGCCGCAACGGGATGACCGCGTTGCGAACCGCCTCGGGGTGATCCACCCGGATCGCAGGCAGCTGTGAGTCGCGGGATGCCATGGGAAGACTCAAAGCAACGTTGGTGCCTGGAATTCACACTCGGCTGAGAATGAAATCCCCACGTATCCGAACGGTTGGACGGGGTGGAAGGAATTCGCACAAGCAGGTCTGCGTGAGTTGGAGCACGCGTTGACCACTCCAGTGGTCAGCCCTTGCTCCACGTGAGGTGGCTTCGCACGGCTGCGTACGAGAAGGGAGCCGCCCGCCCGGGTCAAGTGTGCCCCTCGCGTGCAATTCGACGGGCGGCGATGATGGAGCTGTCCAGTGCTTGCGGGGTGCTGCACCGAGCAGCTCCCTGGCACGGTCGATGAAGCCACTGGGGGGCGTCTTAAGAGAGGTTCACCATGAAGCCTTCCCCTGCTGTGGATTCACGCTCGCTGTCTTCCTGGACCGCGGAGCTCGCTGACGAGACTCGGCGGCATCTGGCCTTCAGCTGCTACTGCAGCAGCTGTGAGAACGCTGCCGCTAAGCCAATGGTGGCTGCCGACCTGCCGAGCACCAGCGCGCCGGGCACCACCGCCTCCGGAAAGTAACAAGCGGAAGCAGTCGCAATCAGCCGCGTTGGTCTAGACTGCCGCGCCGTGCGCGTCAGTGGCCCGAAGAACACAGTGGATCCGTTGCAGCTGGCCGGGAAGAAACTCCTTGACCGCTACAGCGTGGAGAAGCGGCTCGCCTCCGGCGGGATGAGCTTCGTTTACCGCGGTCAGGATGAACGCCTTCAGCGCGCGGTCTGCATCAAAGTCTTCTACACACTCTCGAAAGACCGCGCCGAGCTGCGCACCGGCTACGAGCACTTCGTGCAAGAGGCCTTCGCGCTCTCTCAGCTTCAACACCCGAACACGCTGCGCATCTACGACTTCGGCTATCTCGACCAAGAGCCGCAGAACCCGTTCTACGTCTCGGAGTTGATGAACGGCGGCACGCTCAGTCAGCGCGTGCGCGAAGTGGGCGCGCTCACTCCCGCCAAGGCGCTCGAAGTTCTGGAGCCCATCGTTCAAGCCCTCGCGGAGGCGCACGGGCGCGGGATCATTCACCGCGACATCAAGCCGTCAAACATTCTCTTCGTGGAGTCGGGGCCGCGCCGGATCGCCAAGCTCGCTGACTTCGGCATCGCCAAGGCGCTGACCGACAGCCGCCCTCTTCCCCACCGCGCACAGGAGACGAACGCCAACGGCGAGGGCATCTCCATGTTCTCACCGGGGTGGGCCGCGCCGGAGCAGATCCGCGGACGTCCGGTCAGTCCCGCCACGGATGTCTTCGCGCTGGGTCTTACCCTGGCCTACATGCTGAGCGGGCGGAAGATTTTCGCGGAGGACAGCTACGCGAGGAACCTGAACAAGCGGTTGGACGGGGATGCGTTCGTGCAGAGCGCGCTCGACAACTTGGATCTCTCCAGCGCGGTGAAGGCGGTCATCACGCGCGCGTGCCGCGTCGCAGTGGCGGAGCGCTTTCCCACGGTCGAAACTTTCTACAGCGCGGTGAAGGACGTGCTGCGCGCTCCGGTGAGAGATCCGAACGTGGAGCCGATGACGGACCCACATGTCCTTACCCCGCAGGCGCCCGCGCAAATCCTCAGCACGCTGAGCGTCTCGGAGCTGCTCGTGGGTGGCCGCGTGGTTCGGTTGGTGGCGATTTCTCCTCGAGGAACGGAGCTGGGGGGCGAAGAGGACAGCGCGGTGGTTCCGTCAGCGGCGCGGGTTCGAGTCACCTTGATGCCTGCGGGTGAAGGGAAGATGCGGCTGCACATCAAAGGGCTCAATTGCTTCGTCAGCCGAGGGGGAAATCGCCCGACGAACGCGGTGGATCTCACCGACGACACGCATCTCCAGTTGCGCTCACCGGGCAAAGAGACACTCGATGCGGTGCGTTGCTGCTTTGGCGCGCCGGGTCCAGCGGACGTGCGGGTGTTCCCCGTGGGGAGCCAGAGGGTGGGAATGCCTGCGGAGCTGGCGAGCCACGCGGTGCTCCTCGACTTTGGACCAGGGCGAGAAGCTGCTCTGGCCTATTCGATCTCTGGCAAGCGTTCTGATAGTTGATCGCCCCGATGGCGACCCCACTGGCAACTCCGCGGCGTCCCGGCCGCGAGGACACCCAAGTCTCCTTCCATATGCCCGCAGCGTTCGAAGCGAACGTAAGTCGGTCACGCGTCTATGCATTCGTGCTGGACGCGGAAGGCAATCCCATTGAGCTGGGTTCCGGCCGCTTCGCCAAGGCGTACTTGGGCGAAGAGCGTTGGCTGGAGTCGAAGACGGCCTTCACGCGCAAGGTGGCGATCAAGCTCCTGCAGAAAGGCGTGAGCGAAGAAGATGGGATGCGCTTCCAGATGGAGAAGGAGCTGCTGGAGCGGGTACAGGGGCACCCGAACATCATTCACCTCTACGCGTCAGGCGAAGGCGACAACCCGGACTTCATCCCGCGCTCTGTCCGCGACAAGGTGGAGAACGACTTCATGATCCTGGAGCAGATGGAGATGTATCTCGAGGTGCGGCTCAAGGGATCACGCAACCACGGCCATCGCTAAGACCTGCTCAACTATCCGTTCCGCGAGCGGCTCTTCCGCGTGCTCGAGTACATGGTGCCGGTGGCCGCGGCGGTCGAGTACTCGCACATCGTTCGGAACATCTGTCACCGCGACATCAAGCCAGCGAACGTGCTGCTTCGCTTGCCGGATCCCCGGCTCGCCAGTGCGACGCTGGACGTGCGGCTTGCTGACTTCAACGTGGGCAAGGTGAAGGAAGAGACGCAGGACCTGTCCGTCACGCGTTTTCAAGGCGTGCCAGGGACGCTCTTCTTCCAGTCACCAGAGCAGGAGACGAACACGCTGGAGCTGCTGGTCAACGTCGAGCAAGGGATGGCGGAGGTTGACTACTTCGAAGACTTCTACATGCCGATCTCGAAGAACGACTCGTTCCAGCTCTTCAATCGACCTGAGCGCTATCCGGTAGTCGGCGCGGATCGTACGAAGAAGAAGCTGCTGCTCGGGGTGCCGTTCCGTCAGCGGAGTGAGCGCAACGTGCGCGCGAAGATCATCAAGAGCGTGGACCGTCCCGCGGACATCTACTCGCTGGGCGCGATGCTCTACTATTTGGTGTCCGGCGCCTACGCGAACCCAAAGTCGCTGTACGAGAGCTTCCACAAGTTCATCGAGTACGAACCGGATGACGAGCAGAACAACATCGACTCGTATATCCAGCACGAATACACGGTGATCAACAACCTGCGCGCGCCGAAGAAGGACGCGGACAAGCCGGTGGTGGCTCCCGCGGATCGGTTCTTTACGTACAAGCAGTACCTCGACGGCAATGGTCAGCTCATTGATTCGCGGGTGATGCAGATCGTGGCCAAGGCGATGATCCGCAACAAGCCGGACAGTTATTGCCAGGCTTGGGATGTCGACACACAGGGGATCAGTGCTCTCGTCGGAGATCTGGTTGAGCTGTACGCGGACTATGGGGTTGATGCTTCGGTTCGCGCGGCGCTCGGGCACTTCAACGTCACGCCGCGGATCAACTTCCTGCAGCGGGCTTGGATGAAGATGCGCGGGACGTTTGGCGGCTCGACGCGGCCGCGGGTTTCCAAGATGAAGAAGATGACGATGCCGGCGCCACCGCCGCCCTGACGCGGTTACCGGAACGTTTTCTTGACGTGTTCGTTCTGGGCCAGTTGTCGCAGGGCCTTTTGCAGAAGCGTCTTGCCGGGCTCCATGCGGTGCCAGGTTGAGGCTCCGCTCGGATGGGGCAACGGGATGACCTCGCGTTCGGCTCCGAAGTACTCGATTCGATGGGATCGCCCCACGACTCCCGCGAGGGGTCCTTCGTGCCCCAGGACTTGCGCGATGGCGAGCGCTCCCACGGGGATGATCAGTTTCGGCTGGAGGATCTCGACCTCTCCTTGCACGAAGGTTCGGCAGCGCGCGATCTCTGTCGGATCTGGTTTGCGGTCCCCTCCTCCTTTGGCTTTTCCGGGGAAGCAGCGTGCGACTGCCGACATGTAGACCCTCTCTCGGAAGAGGGCTTCGTCGACTCCCAACGCGGTCTTGAACCAGTGGAAGAGGGTCTTTCCCGCGGTCCATGCGAAGGGTCTGCCCAAACCTCCTTCGTGTGGGCCAGGTGCTTGACCGAGAAGATACAGACTGCTCACCACGGGTGGACCATGGACGACGGGACCGATCATTTTGGGACAGGCCTTACAGGCGTCGAGGTCCTGGTGGAGCCTCTGGAGCAACAAGCGTGCAGTCACGGCGATGACATAACGCCACCTCCGCCCCGTTGGCGAACCTGCGCGCTTCCACTACCCTTCCTCCTTCCGTGCCCCCGAAGAACGCCATCTTGGAGACGACGGCCATCAGCCGGCCGCGCGCGCCCGACATGATCCCGGGCTACCGGCTGGAGAAGCTGGTCGGCAAGGGCGGCATGGGTGAGGTCCACCGCGCCATCCAACTCTCGCTGGGCCGCACGGTCGCGGTGAAGCTGCTCTCTCCGGAGTTGGCCAAGGATCCTTCGTTCGTTGCTCGCTTCGAAAAGGAAGCGGCGGCTTTGGCGGCGCTGTCGCATCCGCACATTGTCTCCATCGTCGAGAAGGGGAAGACGGCGTCGACGTACTACTTGGTGATGGAGTTCGTGGACGGGCCTTCGCTTCGCGAGGTGATGCGCTCCCCCCTGCTGGATCCTTTAAGCAGCTTGAAGATGGCTTTGGAGATCTGTCGCGCCATCGACTACGCGCACAACCGCGGGATCATTCACCGCGATCTCAAACCGGAGAACATTCTCTTCGACGAACAGGCGGGCGGGATCGCCAAGGTGACGGACTTCGGGCTCGCGGCGTTCGCGGATCCGGACTCATCTTCGACTCCGGGCCCTGGCGGCTTCAACATGACCGAGACGCACGTGTCCATGGGCACGCTCTCGTACATGGCGCCGGAGCAGAGGGTGGACGCGAAGAGCGCGGACCATCGCGCGGACATCTACACGCTGGGCGTCATTCTCTACGAGCTGCTCGTCGGTGAGATTCCGGTGGGGAGCTACGACGCGCCTTCGGATCGCAACCCGGAGCTGGACAAACGGCTGGACGACATTGTCGCGCGCTGTCTCAAGCCGATGCCGGCGGATCGCTTTCAGAAGCTCAGCGAGCTGATTGCGGACTTGGAGCCCCTGGTTCCGGTGAGCTTCTCGCAGATCCCGCGCGAGGTCTCCAAGCTGGACCGGCTCAAGATGCGGGTTCGTCGCGCGGTCACGCGCGCTGGACGCATTGCTGCGTTGAGCCTGGTCGTGTGGGCCACGGGTATCGTCGGTCTGGCGATGTGGCGTCACCAGCATCGCCCTCCTCCTCGCGGTCTTGCGGGCGAAGCGATGGCTTCCGTGGTGGACCCTCAGGGCATCCTCACGGTGCCCGGCCGGCTCGATGAGTCGGTGCTTCAGCGGTGGGTGACGTTCTTGGGCGAGGGTCCGGACAAGGTCGCGCTCGTCGCGCGGGGACGCCCGGTGCTGACGGATCCGAAGGCGCGTGTGCTTTCTTTCGGCGAAGGCGCGGAGGACAGCACGCCCGGCCACGCGTACCTCGACGTGGGCAAGCAGGGAGAAGCGATCACGTTCGAGGCGGACGTGCTCACCCGGCCGCAGCACACGGGTTTCTTCGGTACGCTCAAGTCGCTCATCAGCGGGCATTCCCCTGATGCTCAGACCGCGCTGCTGCTGATGGGAGATCCGGGGCGCTACGTCGCGATCGTCCTCACCGGTCCCGCCGGGGCGGCGGCGCTGGAGTGGGCCCTGGGAGAAAAGCGGGGCACCACGCTGGGCGCGAACAGCGGTCGCGAAGGAACGCCTACACACGTTGAGCTCCTGATTGATCGCGACGGCGAGCTGCGCGCGTTCGCCGGCAGCGACAAAGACCGCAGGCAGGTGGGCGAGCCGGTCAGTCTGGGCACGGATTGGAGGGCGCATTTCGGACGCACGCCTCGTGCGGCCATCGGGTGTCTGGACGGCGACTGTCAGTTCACGCGCGTACAGCTCGCGGTTGCCCGTCAGGGGCGCGCACCTCCGCCTCCTCCGGTGCTGACCTCGCCCGAGCCTGCCGCCGGAGCGCCTGCATCCCCCGCTCTCTCGCCGCCCACCAAGTCCGCGGTCGCTCAGAAAGGCAAGGGCGGGACGCGGAAGGTGTCGACTGCCAGCGCGGCGAAGAAGCGCTCGCGCGGTGTGAGCAGCAAGAAGTCGCGCCACGCCCGCTGAACTGGGCTAATTCTCGAAGGCAATGCGATTCCACGCGCCCGCTGCCGTCGCGTTCCTCCTTCTCTCTTGCGCTCACACCGGCTCGCCCTACACGCGGGTGCTCGACACTGCCGCCACGGATCTCGCTGGCGGGAAAGGCGACGCGCGGACGTTCGCCCTCGCCGGCTTCCACGCCTATCTGGTCGAGGCCAACCCGAAGAAGGCACAGGCGCTGTTTGACTCCGCGGTCGCGCAGAACGCCGCGGATCCCTATGCGCTCGCGGGTCAGTTGACGCTGGCGCGTCGGTCCGCGCAGCTCAGCAAGGCGCTGGAGATCGCGCTCGACCTCTGTCAGCGCGCTCCCACGCATCCGCTGGCCAGCACCGCGGCGCGCTTCGTTCTGGATCAAGCGGGCAGCGCCATTCCTCTCGACGAGATCATTCTGCGGCGTTCGGAAGCGTCCCTCGCCGCGGGTGCTCAGGGCGATGCCGCTCAACTCTTGCGCAGCGCGATGGCGACGATTCATGGCCAGCGCGGCAGCTTGGAGCCGCAGGCCGAGCAGCTGGCGGCGATGGGCGTGCCCACTCAGTTCTCGCTCGTTGGTCCACTCTCTCCGTTTCAGGTGTTGTCCTTCGACGATGTCACCGCGCCGGAGAAAGACGGCTCCCTGGCGGGACCATTTCAAGGACCGTTCGGCGCGGTCACGGTGCGCACGCTCACGTTCCCCGATGGCCGGTTGAATCTCGCCGCGGAATCGCAGGACGGCGATGTGTACCTCGCCGCGGTGGACGCGCGGATCGCACAGGGTGGGCTCTACGTCGTGCGCAGCGTCACCAATGCGCCGCACAAGGTCTACGTCGACGGCACGCGCGTGCTGGAGAAGCGTTCGTTCGCGACGACCGGATCGACTGTGCAAGCGGCGGGCGTGACGTTGGGAAGCGGCGTGCACCGGTTGTTGGTGAAGCTTTCGAAAGACGATCGCGCAGGCACGCTCTCGCTTGCGTTGATGCGCGCGGATGGAAAGCCCTCCGCCATTGCCTTCTCTCCGGCGCAGGGCGCGTCTCCCAACCACGGGAGCATCAGTGTCCAGGCCTCGGTCCCCGGCGTCTTCCCCGACACGGCTTCCCAGGAAGCGGCGCTGAAAGGCGAAGCAGGCGATGCGTTGGCGGCAGCGTTGGCAGTGCGCGATGGAATGGGACGAGATCGCGATGGTGCGAAGCGGGGGATGGCGCCTCTCTCCGCCGCGCTGACCACTCCTGCCATCGCCTCGTTGCGCGCGGAGCTGAACCAAGGTGATCGCACCGTGCCCTCCAAGGTCTCCAAGGGACGCGCCGCGCGCGATGTGGAGGCGACACTGGAGAAAGATCCAGGCGACGTGAACGCGCTGTTGTTGGGCGCGACGTTGGCGCTCGATGACTCGCGGTTGCCCGAAGCGGCGGAGCTGATCAAACGCGCGCGCGCCGCGCTCTCGCCCGCACCTTTCCCGATTGCGTTGCTGCAGGCGCGCGTGGACCTCGCGCTGGGCGTGGAGGCGCAGGCAGACCAAAGCGCACTCGAAGCCCTCAAGGCGCAGCCGGGACTCTGTGAAGCGGAAGGGCTGCGCTACGACCTGGCGCGGCGGCGCGACGCGGTGGCGCTGGCGGATCAGCTGGTGGTGACGCTG
>JBQTKE010000690.1:0-15010 GCA_052386435.1 Myxococcaceae bacterium | reverse complement strand
ATCGTCGCGTCCATCGCCGCCGTCGCTGGTTACGCCGTGGGGCTGATCTTCGCGAGCGTCATGTTCGGCTTTCTCGCGGTGCGCAGCGGGTTGGCTTTCAATCAGGTGGGCAAGATCGATCCGCCCCCCACGCCGACGTCGGAGCACAAGACCGACCCCCTCGAACGAGGATGGGCGGCGCTTTCCGCAGGAGACGATGCGGATGCTGAGCGGGCGGCGCGACAGATCATCACCTCGACCGAGGAGCTGGAGCCTCGCAACCGAGCCTTTGATCTCTTGGCCTGGGTGGATCTCGCACGCGGCAATCCCTCTTCTGCGCTTCGCCAACTGGATCGCGTGCGTCCTTCCCATCAGATTCGAGCACTGACGCAAGCACTCGCGCTGGAGGCCACCGGTGATCAGGTCCGAGCCCTTCCGGCGGCGCGCGCGGCACACGCGAAGGAGCCGTCGGAGTCGACAGCCTCACTGACCGTTCGGCTTCTCACCTCCGCCGGTGAGTTTGACGAAGCAGAAAAGATCGCCGAAGAATTTCGATGGCCGAAGGAAGGCGCGCGCGAAGCAAGTCTGGGCGGCGTTCGCCATGCGCGCGGTGATTACGCGGCGGCCGCGAAGCTGCTGCAGCTTGCCTTCGGCCTGCGCAAACGCCCGACGGATGCCTTCAATGCGGCCTGCAGCCACGCCCGCGCGGGAGACCCCGCCGCCGCGTTGAGCTGGTTGGAGCGAGCCGTGAATGCAGGACTGAACGACGCGAGCCTGCTCGAGAGCGATCCCGATCTGGAGTCAGTCCGTCAGCTCCCGGAGTTCGCGCCGCTCCTTCCACGCGCGAAGGCCCAGCGGTAATTCGCTTCCTTCAGGTCAACCGCTTCAACTCGTCGACGCGCTGGGCAACGCCCTCGCTGAACCACGCCGTGGGCGGTGGTTGCGACCCCTTTCGCTGCGCTTGAAGCGAGCCCTTGACCACCAACGGTCATGTCCTTCAGAAAGATGGGCTGTGGCAGTCGGCGTCAACTCCAGAGGCTTCCTGGGGCTGACGTCCCGGTCGTCGACGGGCTCCAACCCACACCGCGCCAGAATGCAGGAAAAGGTGGACATTGGCGCGTTGAGTCTCCAGCGACACCAAATTTATCCTCCCAGGATATGCGCCGCGCAGTGCTGTTCGCTTCGCTCCTTGCCCTTTGTTCAGGGTGGGAAGGTTGCTCCAGACCCGGTCTGTCGGTGGAGCTCGAGAAGTCGCTCCTTGCGGTGCATTTGGGGCGCGCTGTTCCGGCGGGACAAGCCTTCAGTCAGATCGGCGGAAAGTTCGCGCTGAGCCTTCAGGGGTCCGCCGCCGAGTTCGAAGCGCAGGTCGAAGGCGAACAGCCGTCGATTGAGATCCACCGAACGGATGCGACGGGTCGCCTGACGATCCGGCCGCTTCTGTCCCCGCTGCAACCCTCCAAGGCCGTACTCCACGGTTCGACGGCCGTCTACCCGGACAAGACCTCCGCGGTCGTCTTCACCCCACGGCCCAACGGCATCAAGGAAGACATTGTCCTTGGCCAGTCTCTCGGAGACACGCTGACCTTCGAGTGGGCGCTCGAGATGGGGGCCGGTCTTCACGCCAGCCTGGATGAGCGCGGCGACGTCCGGATCCACGAGGGCAAACGGCTCGTCTACCTGCTGCCCGCACCCGTCATTCGCCACACGAACGGCCAGGCCCCGCTCAACGCCGCCCACTTCGAGCTGCTGGAGAACCGGCTGCGCCTCACCGCGACGGGGCTGGACGCGATGCCATACCCGCTCACCATCGATCCCACTCTGGTCGTCACCTCAAGCGCGGACTTCGGGCTGGGTGGCAACGACGAAGGCGGCGTCGACATCACCGCCACCGACTTAATGCGCGGCAGGACGACCATCGGCGCCGGCGCCTGGGCGGCGACCACGTCCTTCACCACGCTGCGCGAGCGCCACACCAGCGTCTCGTACAACGGCTACGTCTACGTCATCGGCGGGACCAACCCGGCGTACCTCAACGACGTCCAGGTCGCCGCGCTCAACAGCAACGGCACCACGGGCGGGTTCGCCGCCACGACGGCTTTTCCCACCGCGCGCGCAGGCCACAGCAGCGTCGCCTACAACGGCTACCTCTACGTCATGGGCGGGACCAACGGCGGCTACCTGAACGACGTGCAGGTCGCGCCTATCAACTCCACCGGAACGCTGGGCCCATTCACCGCGACCACGCCCTTCGCCACGGGACGGGCGGGGCACACCAGCATCGCGTACAACGGCTACCTCTACGTTGTCGGCGGCTTCGACGGGACCACGCGGCGCACCGACGTGCAGGTCGCGCGGATCAACGCCAACGGCACCGTGGGGGCATGGTCCACCACCACCGCGCTGGGCACCGGCCGCGAGCGCCACGCGAACGTGGTTCAGAACGACGTCGTCTATGTCCTCGGTGGCTACACCGGCGCCGCGCGCCTCAACGACGTGCAGATGGCCAAGCTCAACCCCGACGGAACGCTCGGTCCCTGGGTTGCGTCGTCCTCGTTCGTCACCGGCCGCGAAGGGCACACCGCGGTCCTGCAGCAGGGCTACCTGTACGTGATGGGCGGGTACGACGGCGCGGCTCGCGTCAATGACGTGCAGGTGGCCCCTGTCCTGGGTGCTGGCGGCGTCGGCGGTTGGGTCAACACGGGCACCTTCACCACGGCGCGGGAAGGCCACACGGGCATCGGCTACAAAGGCTACGTCTTCGTCCTGGGCGGCTTTAACGGAACGACTCGCCTCGCTGACGTCCAAGCGGCGCCGCTCAACACCAGCGGGACGCTGACCACGGCCTGGACGACGACGACGGCGCTGCCGAGCGGCGCGTACCAGAGCAGCAGCGTCGCGTACAACGGGTTCATCTACAACATCGGCGGCACCGGCGCGCTGGCCGCCTCGCGCTACGCGAGGATCAACGCGGACGGCACCCTCGGCGCCTGGACCAACATGACGGCCCTGGGCGTGAACCGCTTCGCCCACTGGATCGTGGCGTACAACAACTTCCTCTACGTCCTGGGCGGCTACGACTCCACGTTCCGCAACACCGTCTACTACGCGCCCATCAACGCCGACGGCAGCATCGGTGCATGGGCCACCACGACCCCGTTCGGCACCGCCCGCCGCGAGCACAAGGCCATCGCCTACAACGGGTTCATGTACGTCATCGGCGGCGAGAACGGCGGCGCGCTCAGCAGCGTCGAGTACGCGCCGATCAACGCCAACGGAACCGTGGGGGCCTGGGCGACGACGACCGCGTTCACGACAGCCCGCTCCTGCGCCACCAACGTCGTCCACAACGGCTTCATGTACACGATCGGCGGCTTCATCGGCCCCGACTGCTCGGGCGGGACAAACCCCACCGCCAACACCCAGTACGCGCCGATCAACGCCAACGGAACGCTGGGTGCCTGGACCGCCACCACGCCGCTACCGACCGCGCGCGAGTCCATGGGCTTCGCCATCCACAACGGGAAGATCTACCTGGCCGGCGGCTACGAGAGTGGCGCGGTGCGGAAGGTCAACATGGCGCAGATCAACACCAACGGGACGCTCGGCGCCTGGCAGACGCTCCCCAATCTGCCCGCCAACCGCGACTGGACCCACGCCGTAGCCCAGGATGGGTTCTTTTATTCCATCGGCGGAACCGGCGGCGGGTCCAACGCAGCCGTCTACATGGCGGGGCTGGCGGATGGACCTGACGGCACCGTGGGCACTTGGAACACGACGACTGCGCTCGGCACCGCGCGGTCCGGGCATGCCCGCGTCGCCTACCGAGGCAACCTCTACGTGCTGGGCGGAAGAACCGGCAGCTTCCTCAACGACGTGCAGCGCGCGACGATCAACCCCGGTGGCACAGTGGGAGCGTGGAGCGCGACGAGTGCGTTCACCACCGCGCGCGCGGGCCACACCAGCGTGGAGTGCAACGGGTACCTCTATGTCTTGGGCGGGTTCGACGGCACCACCCGCCGCAACGACGTCCAGTACGCGCCCATCAACGCCGACGGCACGGCCGGCGCTTGGGTCACTACCACCGCGTTTGCCACCGGCCGCGAGCACCACACCAGCGTTTGCTACAACGGCTACCTCTATGTGGCTGGCGGGTTCGATGGCACCACCCGGCGAACCGATGTGCAAGTAGCGCCGATCAACGCCAACGGCACCGTCGGCGCCTGGAGCACGACCACTGCTCTCCCCACCGGGCGCGAACGGCACTCCACCGTGGTTCAGGACGGGTACCTCTACGTCATTGGCGGGTTCGACGGCACCAACCGTCTGAACGAAGTCCAGGCGGCGCCCATCAACGCCAGCGGGACGCTTGGTGCGTGGGCAGCGAAGCCCGGAGTGATGATGGCGCGGGAGAACCTGAGCGCCGTCGCGTACGGCGGACACCTCTACACTCTCGGCGGTAACACCGGCGCGTACCAGAGCACGGTGGAGGTCGCGTCCTTCGTGACCGGCGGCATCGGCAACTGGCAATTCTCCAAGGCGTTCGCCACGCCTCGCGATGGCCACTCGACCGTGGCGTACGAAGGGTACCTGTACGTCATCGGCGGAACGAACGGGACCCTGCAGAGCGACGTGCAGGTGGCGGCGCTGGGCACCGCCACGCGCCGTGCCTCGTATTCCAAGCTGATCGACTTCGGCTCTACCGTGACAGTGGACACCCTCACGTTAAATGGCCTGGCGACGAAGAAGGGCACGGTCTCCGTGGAGTACCGAACCGCGCCCGCCTCGGCGGTGCTGGGCACGTCGGTGGACTTAGGCGTCGTTCCGCTGGGCAGCGCCATCCCCCTCAACGTCTCCGGGGTGCGCTACCTCTGGACGCGCCTGACCCTCGATGACTCGAGATCCGACGTGGCGAACGTCGACGGCGTCTCAGAACGCGACGTCTCTGATTTCTCGGTCGTCTATACCCCCGGCGGCCCACCCACCCAGCTCGCCTTCGTCGGGAGCGTGTCCTCCGCGGCCGCGGGCGCCACCCTCACGTCGGTGCAAGTCGCCATCCAGGACTCCGGCGGATCCACGGCGACGTCGTCCACCGCCACCGTCACGCTCGCGTTGGGCGCCAATCCGGGCGGGAGCACACTGGGGGGAACCGTCAGCGTGACGGCGGTGAACGGCATCGCCACGTTCTCCAACCTCTCGCTCAACAAAGTGGGCACGGGCTACACGTTAACTGCCAGCAGCGCGGGGCTTACCGGCGCAACCAGCAACGCCTTCAACATCACCCCGGGCACCGCGACCCGCATCGCTGTCCTGGGCGTGAGCACGCCACGCCTGATCAATGCCCCGTCCGACGTCACGCTGGTGGTTCAGGACGGCTACGGCAACCGCGTCACCAACTACTTCGGTACGGTGAGGCTCTCCTCGACGGACAGCACCGCCACGCTTCCGCCGGCCTATGCGTTCACCGCTGGGGACAGCGGCTCGCACACGTTCCCCTCGGGCGTCGCGTTCAACCAGCAAGGCCTCTTCAGCCTCACCGCCGCGGACATGAGCCTGGCCTCGATGGCAGGCACGTTGAGCGGCATCCTCGTTCAGAACAGGCAGGGCGCCGCCTGCACTGCGGATTCGGACTGCGGCACCGGTATCTGCGCCAGCGGCGTCTGCTGCGCCACCGTCTGCACCGACGTCTGCTCCGCCTGCAACAACCCCGGCAGCGTCGGCACTTGTTCGCCGCGACCGAACGGCGCCGCCTGCGCGGACGCCACCTACTGCAACGGCACCGAGACGTGTCAGGGGGGAAGCTGCACCCCGGGGACGCCCGTCGTCTGCACCGACCCGGGGTTGCACGACGTGCTCACCTGCGACGAAGCCGGCAAGACGTGCTCGATCGTTCCGCAGAGCCCGCCCAGCATCGTCCACGACGCAGTGCTCAGCGCCGGTGAGGGCAAACCCTATGTCTTCAACGCGCAACAGGCGGTGAACGCGCTGGGCGATCGGCCGATGACGTTCTCCGTCTGCGGCGGGCCCGCGGACTTCAAGGTCGACCCGGCGTCTGGAGCGGTGACCTGGACGCCCTCCGTGACCGGCGTCGTCAACCTCTGCGTCGCCGCGACCAACGCCTACGGCCTGGACACGTATTCGTTCGCGGTGACCGTCAGTATGCCGACCGGCGCCCTGCCCACCGCGGCGTTCAGCGCCACCCCGCCCGAGGGAACCGCGCCGCTCCCGGTCCTTTTCGACGCGTCGGCTTCGACTGCGGATCCCTCGACCTCGCTGGTCCTTTACCGCTGGGAGTTTGGCCAAGGCGGACCGCCGGGAAGCGGCGTGTCGTCCAGCGCCCTGTTCCGCGTTCCCGGAGGGGAACAGGTAACGCTCAACGTCTTTGACGGCTTCGGTCGAAACGCCCAGAGCAAGCAATCTGTTCGGGTGCTCTCGCCCGATGGCGCCCGGCCACCGCTGGCGCGAATCGTCGCCAGCGCAGTCTCTGGTCCCGCGCCGCTCGCCTCTTCTTTCTCTTGCGACTGCTCTCCGGGCGACGCGCCCATCCTCGGCTACTACTGGGACTTCGCCGACGGGAGCACCTCCGGCGCCGCTGTCCACCGGATTTTCAACAGCGGGCGTCGCCGCGTCCGGCTCACCGTGGTTGACGCGGCCGGGCTGACCGCCACGGACAGCGTCGAGGTGGTGGTCGCCGACACTTCGGCGCGGCCGCCGCCCACGTGTCATGGCTGGGCAAGTCCTTCGGGAGGAGTGGCCCCGATGTCTGCCCTGTTGCGCGCCACCTCGGCCCAGCCGCGGGGCTCCATCAGCTCCGCGACGTGGTCGCTCTGGGACGTTACGAAGGTCACCGGTCCCGACGTGCGACGTACCCTGTCGGAAGCCGGTCACTCCCGGGCCAACCTGCTGGTCGTGGATGACGCAGGGCTGACGTGTGAAGACGAGATCTGGATAACCGTCACCCAGGAAAGCAACGGCCAGGTACCACCGTACCTGTGGAGCGTGCCCACGACGAAGGGAAGCTGTGGAGAACAAGCCTCGTTCGCGGACGGCGTGGTGCCCGTCATCTCCGGCAGCGGTCCGGCCGCCTACAGCGTGGAGCCGCTGCCCGGAGAAGCCCTGCCCGAGGGCATGGGCGTGGACGCCGCGACAGGGCAGCTCGACTGGCGGCCGACCCGCATGCAGCAGGGCCCCCACGCGTTTCTGCTGCGGGTGACCACCCCCGCCGGCACGGACGCGCGCCCAGTCTCCGTGGACATCGAGTGCGTGTCGAGGTCCGTCGCCGTGGGCTGCGGCTGCCAAGCGCTGGACTCAGGGAACGCCTCGTGGGCGCTCCTGCTGATCGCGGCCGCAGCCTCACGCGCGCGATGCCGGCGACGACGCTGACCGGGCGCAGTTCGTGTGCCCGCTCAAGAGCTGCGTCCTTCGCCAAACGCCCGCCTCCCCGTGGAAAATCAGCCGATCAGCTCCTGATGCAGCCTCTGCGTGAGCTCTCCCAAAGCCGTCTTCGGAACGAGCAACGTGACCTGAAGAGCCGAAGTCTGCACACCCGCCAGCGGCACCTTCAAGTGCTCGACCAGCGCGAGCGCCTTCCTCAGGGTGGCGCCATCCGCGTTGATCCCCGCGCCGACGCAGGTGACCGTCCCCAAATCCTGTTTCACCTGCACGCGGCTGCCGAAGCGCGAGTGGAGATCCGCGATCAGCGCGTCCAGTCCGTGCACATTTTCGAGCGGCGCACCAAGCCACGTCCGCCCTGCTTCATGCGCGAGCCAGCGGCTGCGAGCACCTCGTGAGTCCAGGAACTCAATCAGCTCCCCCAGCGACCGGGCCTCACCCTCGAAGCGAATCACGCAGAGATCTTTCTCCGACGTGACACCCGTGACGCGTCCGTCCGTGACTTTGCTCAGCTCCCGGACCGCCGTTCCAACTCCTGTGCCGAAGGACGACTTGGCGAGGATGGTGATCCCCTTCTGGCGCGCGAACTCCACGGCCTGCGCGTTGAGCACTTTCGCTCCCGCGGACGCCAGCTCCTGCATCTCTTCGTACGAAAGCTCCGCGAGCTTCTTCGCTTCTGGAACGACGCGTGGGTCGGCGCTGAGCACGCCGTCGACGTCGGAGTAGATCTCACACGCCTCTGCCTCGAGCGCGGCGGCGAGAGCGACGGCCGTGGTGTCTGAGCCTCCGCGACCCAGCGTCGTCACCTCGCGCTTGTAGGACACGCCTTGGTACCCGGCGACGATGACCACCTTCCCCGCCTCCAGCTCGTCCTGAATTCGGAACGGGCGCACTTCCACGATTCGCGCCTGAGCGTGTGCGTCGTTGGTGATAATGCCGCTCTGGCTCCCCGTGAAGCTGATCGCGGGACAGCCCATCTCTTGAAGCGCCATGGATAGCAGCGCCATGGAGATTCGCTCGCCACAGGTGAGCAGCATGTCCAGCTCACGGCGCGGGGGATCGTGGGAGATCTGTTTGGCGAGCGTCAGCAGCTCATCCGTCGTGTCGCCCATCGCGGAGACCACGACGACCATCCGGTAGCCCTGGTCGCGCTTGGCCTTCACCTTCGCCGCAACGCGCCGGATCTTCTCAGCGTCGGCCACGGATGAGCCGCCGTATTTCTGAACGAGCACCGCCATCGGGTTCCTTCCGCGGCCCAACGGCCACATGGATACAAGGCAATGCATTTTCCTCGCCCAACGCGGGCTTTGGAAATTCCAGCGTCGTCTATATTGCCGCACATGCCCATGATCGAGGTGCAGGGCCTCACCAAGCTGTACCGAGACTGGCCGGCCATCGACGGTCTGACCTTCTCGGTGGAAGCGGGCGAAACCCTCGGGTTCCTCGGCGCGAACGGCGCGGGGAAGTCGACGACGATGAAGATCCTCACCGGCTTTCTGCCACCCACCGAAGGCGTGGCGAAGGTCGACGGCTTCGACGTGCTGACCGAGCCGTTGGAGGTGAAGCGGCGCATCGGCTACCTGCCGGAGACGCCGCCGCTGTATCCAGAGATGAACGTCCGCGGGTACCTGCGTTTCGTGGCGTCGCTCAAAGGTGTGCCGAAGAAGCAGCTCAAGTCAGAGCTGGATCGCGTCGCTTCCCTGACCCGCTTGGGTGAGGTGATGGATCGGCTCATTCAGAATCTGTCGAAGGGCTACCGACAAAGAGTCGGACTGGCGCAAGCGCTGCTCGGGTCGCCTCCGCTGTTGATCCTCGACGAGCCGACGGACGGAATGGATCCCACGCAGCGACAGGAAGTCCGCTCGCTGATCAAATCCCTTGCGGGCAAGCACACCGTCATCCTCAGCACGCACGTGCTCTCGGAGGTCACCGCGACCTGCGAGAAGGTGCTGATCCTGAGCAACGGAAAGATTGTCGCGCACGACTCGCTTGCGCACCTGACTCAGTCCAGGGACGTCTCGCTGGAAGAAGTGTTCCTCAAGCTCACGGCGGCCTGACATGCGAACCACATTGGCGATCGCTCGCAAAGAGCTGTCGATCTATTTCACGACGCCCCTCGCGTACTTCTTCTGCTTCGTGATGGCCGCGACCACCGCGTTCTTCTTCGTGGTCGCGCTGCAGGTCTTCAAAGACATGCAGGACGAGGTGCTGCTCAAAGGGTGGTCCGCGCTCCCGGAGACGTACCGCAACCTCACCGACGGCGTGGTGATGCCGCTGTGGGGGATTCTCCAAGTGCTCACGCTCTTCGCCGCGCCGTTCCTCTCAATGCGCCTCTTCGCCGAGGAGAAACGGCACAGGACCTTCGAGCTGCTGATGACCGCACCGGTGCGGCCCATCGAGCTCGTGATTGGGAAATACCTCGGCGGCTTGGGCGTGCTCGGCGCCATGTTGGGCGTGACGTTGATCTTCCCCGCCCTGCTCGCGCTCCTCGGCAAGGGCCAGTCCGGCAGCGCCATTGAGTGGTCCACTGTCTGGATCGGTTACTTCGGCCTTCTGCTCTGGGGCGCGACCTGCATGGCGATTGGACTCTTCGTCTCGTCACTCACGGAGTCACAGATGTTGGCCGCGCTGGTGACCTTTGCCCTGCTCTTGGTCGGCTGGATGCTCAATGGTCTCGGGCAAGGTGCCGAGGGAACGTTGCGCTCACTGGCAATGCACCTCGCGTTCAGATCGGAGCTGCAGAACCTGATGCGCGGCGTGCTGGAGCTCAAGTCGCTCGTCTACTTCGCGTCGGTGATTCTCTTGGCGCTTGTGCTGACGCACCGATCGATCGAAGCGCAGAGGTGGCTGCGATGAGCTGGGCGAAAATCTCCGGAGGACTCGGCGCGTTGCTGCTGATCAGCAGCCCCATCACGTATCTCCTCACAGGTTCGTCCGTCCTCGGAGGCGGCAAGGCAATTCTCGGAGCACTGCTGCTGGCTCTCTATGTGGGGGTGCAGGGAGCTTCGGTCCGACAACTCGTTTCGAAGCGTTCCACCCGATCGCTTTCGATCAGCGCGCTGCTTGTTCTCACTGTTCTCGCCGTGCTTGCCGTGATCAACGTCGCAGCGGCGCGGCGGAACAAGACGTGGGACTTCACCACCCGCAAGCTCTACTCACTCTCACCGCAGACAGTCTCCGTGCTGAAGGGACTGAAAGACGACGTGCGCGCGATCGCGTTCGTCCCCGCGACACATCAGACGTTTCCGCTGATCGAAGAGATGCTGGGCCAGTACCAGCGCGAAGCCCCGGAGCATTTTTCCTTCACCTTCGCGGTCACCCCCCAGCTGGTGAGCCAATACCAGTTGCGCGCGGATCAACCTGTCGTCGTTCTGACCCAAGGAGAGATCCACAAGACGCTCCCCGTGGTCTACGAGCAGGGAGGTCAACCGGGAAAACAGATCCTCTCCGAGCAGGATCTCACCAATGGCCTGCTCCGTCTTGACGGCAGCGGCGAGCAGAAGGCCTACTTCCTCGCGGGTCACGGCGAGCAGAGCTTCGAACAGATGTCCAAGCTGGTTCGCTCTCTGACGAAGGAAGGCTACGCGCCGATCTCCATTCACCTCGCCTCGCGCTCTGAGGTTCCCAAAGACGCCGCGCTGCTGGTGATGGCCGGTCCACACGAACCTCTCGCTGCGCCTGAAGCTGCTTTGCTCCGCGCCTACCTTGCGAACGGCGGTCGTCTTCTCTATTTCGCGGACGCTCACACCGAGCCGTTGCTCGCGGAGTACGGCATTCAGATTGACCCCGGCACCGTCGCGGACGACAAGTTCAACGCCGGCAGTCCCTACGTGGTGCTGTCGGTCTTCTACAGCGAACACGTGATGACACAGGAACTGCGCGCGACCCAACTCAACGTGGAGCTCTCCACATCACGCGGCCTCACCGTTCTGCGCGACACCCAGTCCACCGCCACTCCGATCGTTCTGACCTCGCCTTCCGCTTGGGTGGAGACCACGCCGAACGATCAACCCGAGCCCTCTCCGGGCGAGAAGACAGGACAGATTCCACTGGTCGTCGCGAGCCTGCGCGGAAAGACACGGCTGGTCGTCTTCGGCGACTCAGAGCTTCTCCTCGACGGGCATTGGGGCGGAGAAGGAAACCGCAATCTCGTCCTCAACGCGTTTGCGTGGACCGCGGAGCAGCCGAACGGTCTGACCGTGCGTCCGCCGGATCGCGAGATATCAACGATTGAGTTGGACTCGCAGCGCCTGGCGCGGATCCGTTTCATCGCCACGGATCTCTTTCCGCTGACATTGTTGGGAGTGGGCATCGCCATCTGGATCGCGAGACGCAACAAATGAAGGCCTGCTGCGCACCTTGGCGTGCGAGGCCCATCGCATGAAACGCGCGCTGCTTCTGCTGCTAGCCCTGAGCGCTTGTCGCAAGGCCGAGCCGCCGCCCGAGCGCATCTCAACGTTGGGAGCGATCACCGCGCTCTCCGTCCACGCGAAGGGAGAGACCACCCAGCTCCAGAAGCAGGACGGGCGCTGGCGCATCGTCTCGCCCGTTCAAGCAGACGCAGACAAGGCGTCGGTGGACGGAATTGTTTCCCAGCTTCAGACGGCCCACTTCAAGGGTGTCGTTGCCGAGAAGCCCACGGACGAGCAGCTCAAGACTTTCGAGCTCACGCCTCCTCGATTCGTCATTCGCGCCAAGGGGCTGGCGCTTTACGGCGGCGGAGAGAACACGTTCGACGGCTCCGTCTACGTGCAACGCGAAGGCAATCCGAAAGTCTACGCCGCGTCCGGTGCGGTGCGTGTGGCGCTGGAGCGGTCTGCGTTGGAGCTGAGAGATCGGAACGTCTTTCCCTTGGAGCTCGCGGCGGTGAAGAAGATCACCCTGCCCTCGGTAGAAATCACGCAAGTCGACGCAAAGTCCTGGAAGATGACACGACCGACTGAAGCAAAGGCCGACACCGCGGCAGTGGCTTCATTCCTCTCCGCACTTCGACAGGAACGCGTGCTTGCTTTCACGGAGGAAGCACTCGGGGTGCCCGAACTGACCGGCCGCTTCGAACCCTCACTGAGCATTCAAGTCAGCGGGACTCGCGCGAGGGTGGATCGCAGCGGAATCAGCTTCGTCGCCGAGGTCACCCCCAACGTGAAGGCGTTGCTGCAGAAAACGCCGAAGGACTTCCGCGATCGTGCGCTGCTCTCCTTCGTCCCCAGTGAGGTCGCGCAGATTCGTTTCCAGCCGGGCGACTTCACGGTGGACCGCGACGGCGAGAGCTGGAGCATCAAAGGCGAGAAGGCGAAGCGGTTCAGAATGTCGTCGGTGATGTGGCTGCTCGAATCGCTCAGGCCACTCGGAGTCGTCGACGAGCATCCCAAGGACTTGAAGCGCTACGGCCTGGGCGACGGCGCCAGGATCATCACGCTGATCGACGCGAAGAAGCGCACTCTCGCGACACTTCAGTTGGGCGGCGAGGTGGACGGAAATGTCTATGCGCGCGGATCTTCGGGAGAGGTGACAGAGATCGACGGACTGCGCCTGGCCGATCTCCCACGCAAGGTGGAGGACCTGTTGGATCCCTGAATCGCTTGTCCTCGACCCTCAAGCATCGTCTTTGTCGTCCAGCGCTGAGAGGAGATCTCGACGTGAGTCGACATCTGCAGAAAACCGGAGACGACGCATCACCGCTTCTTTTTCGGGAGACCAGATGCGGCTCGGATCCGAGCCAGAGCATGGGGCCCCCGCAACTCCTGCTCGAGCATCAGACCTCGAGCGTGAGGAAGCGGTGATCCGGCGTGTGCTGTCTCAGCAACGGCATCGCCACGTTGTAGACCGGCACGCCTTTGTCCGTTTGGCCCTTCAGCGCTCCGTGGTGACAATGCCCGTGGAACACCGCCTCCGCGCCATAGCGATCAATGGGTCCGCAGAGTCGGCTCGTCCCCAGGAACGGACGGATCTCCACGTTCTCGCCTTCGGTCGTCCCAGGGATCGGCGCGTAGTGCATGATCACGACCTTCTTCGGCGTATCGAGCTGCTGCAGCGCAGCTTCCAATTTCAGCGACTCGTTCACCGCTTCCTGCACCCAGCCTTTGACCTGCGACTCACCAAACGCCTGGAGCGTCGCATTGCGGAAACCTCCTCCGAAGCCCTTGATGCCGGCGATGCCGAGCGTCTTTTCGAAGACGAAGTGATCGCCATCCAGCGTATGCACGCCGGCCTTAGCGAGAATCGCCACCACTTCCTTGGCGTCGCCGTGTTCCCAGTCGTGGTTACCCAACACCGCCACGCAGGGCCGACGCAGCGCGGAAAGCTCTTCCGCGAGCACCTTCGCTTCTTCCGGAAGACCGCGGTCCGTCAGATCTCCGCACAGCAAGAGAATGTCCGCCTCTTCGTTGACCTGCTTGACCAACTGTCGGAAGCGGCCCTGCTGATCATCTCGGCAGTGCAGATCACCCACCGCTGCCAGTCGCAGCTTCGAGCTCGCATCCCTCGACATTCGACGCTCCTCTTTCTCGCTCTTCCTCGTCCCACCTGCGGCCGTCTTCGTAACCCCAGTGGCTCAGGTCGACGCAGTAGTTCACCCGTGAGATCAAATTGCCGCGGCACAACCGTCCGGGCCAGTCGCCCTCGCGCACCGTGGCCAGGGTTCGACCCAACAGCTCCGTCATCACCCAGTCGGGCACGAGGGTGCGTTCGGTGGGATAGGCGAAGCGGAACAGCATCAGGTGAGACAGCAGGACTTCCCAATGCCGCTCGAACCGGCGGAGCAAGCGCTCCCAATCCAGCTCTGCGCCGACGCATTTGATCAGGTGGTTCACATCCGCCCCGTCGTAGCGCTCGCGCTCGCAGACGAACGCTTTGGACCAGATCATCTCTTCGGCCGGCGCGATCAACGTCGTGTGTCCGAACACCTTCGCGGTGCGCGCGTATTGAAACCACTCGTCGTCGACCGTGGCCACGCCATTGCCCGAGGAGAAGATGAAGTCGACGAACCACTCACCCTTGAAGGCCTTGTAGAGCCAGACCTCGTCGGTGCGTTCAGTTCGCCAGCCGTCCTTCTCCAGAACATTCAACGCCCTCAGCGCGTCGCGTTTGCGGGGAAAGAGGTCCAAGTCCTTCGTGTCTCGGTAGATGCCCGTGTACTGGCACGACGCGTACGCGCCGCCCACCACGAAAGGAACGTTCGCATCCAGGAGCACTTCAATCGCACGCGCGCGCGCGTTGATCTCGCCGATGTCCCGATCGCATTCAGCCAGCCGGGAATCCGTGCTCATCTCGCCGGGGTGGTTGGGATGTCTCATGGCGGGAAACTTAGGAAGGGGGCCTCTTGGCGGCCTCCGCCCCGCAGCTGCTTTTCCGAACCAGGCCGGAGAGCAACCAGGCGAGACGGTTGCCGCGACCGCGACCACGGCAACGGCACCTTGTTGCTGGACTGGGAAAACACGAGGTGCAGGACTTTACGCGTGTCCAGTCCAGCACCTTCAACCTGCGCACTCGGTCGAAGGAGATGAACGACACCTATGTGTACGTGACCGCTGGTTGAGCGCGCATCAGCTCTCGAACTTCAGGCTGCGCGAAGAAGTGTCGATGCGAAACGGCGCCAGAGATGACGCCGTGGAACTGGCTGGCGAGCGCTGGGTCTTGCTGA
>JBQTKE010000689.1:0-3010 GCA_052386435.1 Myxococcaceae bacterium | reverse complement strand
GCGCGTCCCTTCTTTGCGCGCGACCAACAGACCTGCGTCACGGAGCGGCGCGACCTTGCGGCTCACCTGCGGTTGGCTGTCGTCGAGCAACGTGGAGAGCTCCCCCACCGAGAGCTCTTCTTCTCCGCACAGCGCCAGCACGCGCAGACGATCCGACTCGGAGAGAAGTCGGAAGAGCTCCACCCGGCTGAGCCTGGCGCTGGAGCGCGAGCTGGCGGCGACGGACGACACGTCGACCAGTTCTATACGTTCATACGTATTTACACAACATGTTCACCCAGAGCCTTGTGATTCCGAGCGCTTTGCCACTTTTTCAGAACCGTCACAGCGATGGTGACCATCCAGAAGGCGACCGACAGCTCAACCCTGCGAGCCAACGTGACCATTAGACGACCTCCTCTTGAACAGGGACGACAGGGGCGGCACCGGAGGCGATGAGACGGGAGCCCGCGCCCACCCGCAGGCGCTTGCCGCGCCAGACCACGGTGCGACGAATCAGGCCGTTGAGCCAAGCGGCGAAAAGGATCGCGTCTTTGACCGGGACTGCGCAGAGGGCGCGGGCGCCGAGCGGTCCACATCCCAGCGCACGCGCGGTGCTGACGTCGATGAGGGCTTTGAGCAACACCACCATGCAGAGGAAGGACGCGGTGCCCTGGCGCGGTTCGAGGACGTACGCGAGCGCGGCCAGCGGTGAGGGATTGAGCAAGCCTTGCCCCAAGTACGTCGGCAAAGTGACCGCGGTGCGGTGAATCACGCTCCAACGGAAGTAGCGCTGACGGAACGACGTGACCTCGCGGTTGACCGCGACGTTGAAGATGGGCGTACGCGCCAGCACCGTGCGACCGCGACGGCGCGCGGCGAGCTTGGTGCCAATCACGTAGTCCTCGGCCAGGTAATCCCGGAAGCGCCAGAAGCCGCCGATTCGGTCGAGGACACTGCGGCGCAAAGCCATCGACTTGCCAACGACGAGATCCTTCTGCGCCAGACGTTTCGCGGCGATCTGCCCTGCTCCGGTGGAGGACGCCATGTGCAGGTTGTCGAGGAGCGCGCCCAACGAGACGTGCCCTGCTCCGGAGACAGGATGGGTCACGCAGGCGACGTCCGGCGCTTCGAACAGCGCGGCGATCTCTTCGAAGTAACCCGGCGCGGGGCGGGTGTTGGAGTCGCTCACCAGCAGCAGCTCGTGCTTGGCCGTGCGCTCCAGCGTGATCAGTTGGTTCACCTTCGGATTGAGCCCGGGCTCACCGCGCTGCAGGACGACTCGGAAACGCTCGGGCCAACGCTGAGCGACCTCACACGCAACGGCATACGCAGGATCCTCTGCGTCGCGAACGCCGAGGAGGATCTCCAAATTTGGATAAGGAACCGCGGCGTACGCGGCGAGGTTCTCCTCGAGCGCGTCGTCCGTGCCACACAGAGGTTTGAGCACGGAGATGCCCGCGTGCCTTCGCGGTGTGGGCGCGGCTTCCTCGACGTGACAGCCCACAGCCCAGCGCTGCAACGTGAGGACGGACAGCCCAATCAACGCCAAGAACATCAACGAGACGCAGAGAGCGAGCACCGAAGGCTCCTTTCGTGGATCTTCGATGCGAAACGCTAGAGAGCGAGGGCAACGACAGAGGGGCGCGCACGTGTCCGGCCTGCGAAACTTCGGCAACGGCCAGGTGACGCCTACAACATCCGCTCTTGCCTACAGGCCTTCGATTTTCCGCTCTGGCGCGGAGCGCTCACGCACCAGGCGGAGTGGTCAGGCACGCGCCGATCAGGCGGCGAGGTACAGGGCGAAGGCAGCACCAAACCCAATGATGGAAAGCGCGAACCCAATGATCCGTCGTTGGTTGGAGGTCCAGATGTCATGGCGCAGATGCGCAATGTCGAGATCCGTCACGGGGATAGGACGGTCGATGAACTGCGGCTCCATCTGCAGTGAGAACGGAACGTCTTGATCCGTCTGGGACGAGTCGGCCTGGGTCGTTTCCATAAAGAAGAGTTGAGCAACATCCGTACCCGGATCACACGTCTGGGTGCGTCAGGGGGTCGCGGACGAGTGGGTTCAACGGGTCGGGCGCCGACGAATCCGTCACAAGCGGTCTGCGAAGTGGGCAGACGCGCTCAGAATTTTTGGGGCGAGCATTGAGAATCGAGTCAGTACCGAACGCTAAGCGAGTGGTGCAAGCCGCAGGTGCTTCTCCAGGCGAGCAACCCTCTCCTCGATGCTTTGCAGCTGTTCCGGCGAGGGCCGAGCATGCATTTCAGCAGCTAGCGAGTCCACTCGCGCCTGTAGCGCCGCGATGTCCTCGGAGTTTTTCCGGACCGCGATCTCGAGTGCTTCGATTCTAAGCGTCAGCCGTCGTTCGAGGTCCTCGAAGCGGCGATCCATCTTCTGCTCAAGACTGAAAACAGCCTCGATCGTCGCCTTGTTCTGCTCGCGAATCTCTTCGAGCAGAACCAAAAACTGGCTGCCCGTCGACGGTACTCGCCTTGAACCCGTCCCCTTCCCCTTCACCATGTGATGCCCCTTCGAGTTTTGAGTCCTTCGACTCTAGCAGGAGGGCCCGACTCCGATTCAAGCCCCAGCAGCGGCTCAAGGACTTGAGGCCGCGCATTGAGGCGCTGGTGGAATGCGGCTGGTTGCGGTGGGACTTCGAGAGGGCGATTGAAGGGCACCCTGAGCAGCGGCTTGAGACACAACTGCGCGCGCTTCCCGCCTCCCGGGCGCGTGCCACGGCGTTGGCGAAATTGAAGACGCTCTGTGAGCACCGGGATGAGGTAACGAGCGCCGCGGGCAAGAGCGCGCCCTTGCAACAAGCGCTGGATAGGAGGCCTCCCACCGCCTGACGAAGCAGTCGCTAGAAGAAGCGGACTCCGGCGCGACGCAACAGCTTGACCAAGCAGATCAATGGAAGCCCCTGCACTCCCGTGCGATCGCCTTCGAGGCTCGCGAACAACGCCTGGCCTGCTGATTCAACGCGGTAACCACCGGCGCACCCTCGCCACTCCTCGAGGTCCA
>JBQTKE010000688.1:0-6173 GCA_052386435.1 Myxococcaceae bacterium | reverse complement strand
GCGCACTGACACGGGCGAAAAACAACACAAGCGCATTTCTAGCGACGGGGAGCGGGTGGCGGTATTGCGGGTCACCCATGCAACCTCTGGTCTTCGCGCTCGTCGCGCTGCTTTCTTCCGCAAGCTTTGGATCGCTGCTCAACCCGCTCGACCCGTACGGGGTTCACTCCCGCGACATGGGCACGGCGCGGGCGCGATCACCGTTCTCCCCCTGCTTCGCCGCCACGTTGTCCAACCCCAGCGCGTTGGCGCAGAGCGCACCGAGCGAAGTGACGCTCGGCTATCTCTACGCGCGGCCCACGCTCTCGATGGACGGGCAGGGCGTTGCATCCGCGACCAACAACATGCCGTTGGTCGGGCTCCGGTTGAACCTGAGCTCCATGACCAGCCTGAACCGGGACATCGGCTTCGGAATGGCGATTGGTCTGGACGACAACCTTCGCGGGCTCCTCACCCTCTCCGACGGCCCCTCCAACACGGGACAGTTCGTACGCGAGGGGCGGCGTCAGCTGATGCTCGGTGCGGGTTTGGGCGTGGAGATCATTCCGAAGCTGCGCGTGGGAGCGGGTGTGCTGCTGGCGATCGCCGCCACGGCGCAGCTGAATCTACAGACCACGCTCAATGGTCAGACGTCCAACGAGTCAATGAACATGGAGGTGGGGCCGCGTTTCTCTCCAGTGTTGGGCGCGGTGATTGGGCCTTGGGATACCGAAGCGGTTCGGGGGATCTCCTTTGCGCTGAGCTATCGGACCGCGTCTTGGCAAGGCGTGCGCGTGGATGCGAACGCGCAGGCGCAGCTGGGGGGGTCGCCCCTCACCACGTTGCCGTTGCAGCTCACCTTCGTGGATGCGTATCGCCCAGAGGACTTCACGCTGGGTTTTCAATTCGTCGTCGGCCGCGTCACCGCGAACGTCGCGCTGGACTACGCGCGCTGGAGTCAGCTTGGGCGAGTGCTGGACGCAGAAGACACGGTGCGCGGAAACCTGGGCATCTCCTTCTCGGACATCCTGTCGCCGCGACTCGGGGCCGAAGTCGCCATTCCGTACAACTTGGCTGCGCGCGCTGGTTACGCGTTCGAGGCCTCACCGTTGCGCGATGCTCCGCCGAACACGCTGAACCTCGTCGACAACTCGCGCCACATCATCTCGGTGGGGCTTGGCTACACGCTCCCCGCGAACACTTCGTTGCTGCGGCAACCTTTGTCGATTGATGCCGCGTATCAACTGCATGCGCTCGCCTCGCGCTCGGTGACGCTGCAGGCCGCGGATGGAAACCAGCTCGCGACGCGTTCCGGTGGAGTCGTTCATGCCGCGAACCTTTCCCTGACGCTTCGTTTCTAAGACCTCATGAGACTTCTACCCATCGCGCTGCTGTGCCTGTGGGGTTGCAGTGAAGGCCCGCTGTTCCCCGGCGTCTCTCTGCGAGCGAAGGAGAACGCGCTCGCGTACCTCAATCCCTTCGACGGCGCGCAGGACGTGCTGCCTGCGAGCCCGATCCTCGCCCGGACCACGACGCCCGCGAGCGAAGAGGATCTGAAGCTCTACACAGAAGGAGGCGGTGAGGTCCCGGTGACGGTGCGCGTGTCGGGTTCGCAGATCACCCTGACGCCGAATGCGCCCCTGGATCACGGTGCGACTTACGAAGTTCGCTTTCTCTCTTCGCGCTCGCGGTTCACGGTTGCGTACGGACCCTCGCGCTCTGATGACGGTCTCCGCGTGGTCTCTAATCCCGAGCGCGTTTGGCCTTTCAGCACGCTGCACATTCTCTTCTCGGAACCCATTCAATCCGCGTCAGTGACGGAAGCGAGCCTGCGCCTGACGCACGGAAGTACCGGGCAGAGCGTGAAGGGCACGGTGCTGGCGCGGGGTAATCGGATCGCGTTCGATCCAGAAGGTGAGCTCGAGCCCGGCGCGTCGTACATCTTGGCGCTGACGCGTGACATTCGTGATCTCTCTGGCGAGGGGTTGACGCCGATCTCGCGGTCGCTCACCGTGGATTCCGCGCCGCTCGCGCGGAAGGTGACGCTGGTGCTCGGGCAGAGCGGCACGCTGGGTGCGCTCGACGGCCGTCCGGTGAACACGCTGGAGCTCCGCTCGTCTCTCGTCGGCACGCAGAGCATGCAGATCAGCGGGACCTTGCAGACACAGATGCCTGACCTGGCCACAGCGGGTGCGCGCATCCCCATGGTGATTCGAAAGGGGCAGCTGCTGTCCAGGTCCGTCGCGGATCCGCGCGGACTGCCGATCGCGCTCTACAATCAGATCCCCACGGGGCTGCACAGCGGGCCGCTGACGCTCGCTCTGTTGACCGACAGCGTGGGCGAGATTCTGGAGAACGCAACGCCGGGTGCGCAGCCCTTGGTTCGAATGGTGCTCGATGCGTCGCTGGTGGCGGGTGACTCCACGGTGCACGCCCTTCTCAACCAAGATCTCCTGCACTTGCAGATGAGCGGATTGCTCAAGGTGGAAGACGGACAGCTCGCGGTGGACCTGGTCGGTGGCGCGGAGCTGCAGTTGATGGGAATGGAGACCGCGCCCAGCCTGGTTACGCTCGCCGCCAAGTCGTCGGACCCGGTGGTGGTCGCGTTGCGCGAGCCGGCCCATGTTGTCGGTTCGGTTCCTGCCAAAAACACGCTCGACGCGGAAAGCGACGGTGAGCTGCGCTTGGTTCTCTCCGCGCCCCTCGATTCCACCGCTCAAGTCTGGTTGGAGCGCGAAGGAGGCGACGGGGTGCTAGCAACCTCGGACGATGTGCCCTCGTTTATTCGACTCGACGGCTCCACCGCGTTTCTCAAACCGGTCGCTCAGCTGCTGCCGGGAACGTCGTACCAACTTCGATTCTCCGGTGAGGCGATTCCGTTCCGCACGAGGACACTCAGCGCTGACAACCTGCGGCCGCTGATGATCACCAGCGTTCGGCCAGGAGTCCCTTGCGCGCTTGAAGGCTTGGCATGTCGATCAGATCTCGTCGCGGTCGACGCGGCCGCCTTGCCTGCGAATTTCCCTCTGGAGATCGCGTTCACGCAGCCCATCGACCTGGCGACGGTGAAGTTGGGCGGATCGATTCGCGTGGAGCAGGCCGACGGAGGCACGCCTGCAGGACGTCTGGAAGTACGGAACGCGTCCGTGCGCTTCGTGCCGGACTCCGCGTTGCAGGTGGGCGAGCGCTACACGCTGAAGATCAACACGCGGACCGACGTGGGCTGTGGTCCAGAGCGAGTCTGCGATCGGCGCGGCGTTGCGCTCAACACCGACGTCCTAAAAGACGCGTTGGAAGAAGCGGGTGGGGCGCCAATTGAGATCGCGTTCACGCCGACGGCCGCGACGCGCGCTTCGGCACTGACGATGGGGTTGGGTCCTATCGCGGATCTCAACGCGAACGGTCGCATCGACCCAGCTGAAGCGATCTCTCCGCAGAACAGCGTTGCCATGCGCGGCACCGACGGCGGCGTCGCGGCGATCACGTATCTGTCGGGCTCATTGATGACGACTGTGGGTGCGTACGACGACAAGCTCGGTGGCGTTCCGGTGAAGGTCGCGCCAGGCAGCTGGATGTTCGGAACCAGCACCGTGATGTACGGACTGGTGACGGATCGACTGGTGATGCGTCCCGCGCAGAGCGCCAGCGGTTTGCTGCGCCGACCTGAATCAAATGATCCGGATCAACGGCCGGTGGTGTCTGTCGCCTTCCACGCCTACGTGGACGCCGTGAACGACACGGTCGAGCAAGCACTGCAACGCGAACCTCTGGAGCTACAGCTGGTAGGGCGATTGACGTTCGGCGCGGAAGGCGCGCTGGTGATGGAGCTGTCGAACGCCAACGCCACGAAGCTCAGCATGCTCCAGGGCAACTTGGTGATGGCTCTCGGTGTGGGAGACGTGCGCGTGCGCGCGGTCTCCGCGCCGCTCAAACAGTGAGGACGGCATGGACTACAAAGTGATGCTCACCACGTTCGGCGCGGTCTTCCTCGCGGAGTTGGGCGACAAGACGCAGCTGGCGACGCTGACCTTCGCGACGACTGGTTCATCGAAGTGGGCAGTCTTCAGCGGCTCCGCCCTCGCATTGGTGGCGACGTCGGCGATCGCGGTGCTCGCGGGCGAGGCGATCTCCCGAGTCATCCCGTCGATCTGGCTCAAGCGAGTGGCAGGCATCGGCTTCTTGGTGATCGGCGCCTGGGTGCTGATCGGGGCGGTCAGAGCCGAATCGTAACGTGCCCCGTGGGTGGCAAGTGGGAGTCGTCTTCTTGCTGTGGCAGAATCCGCTGCGTGCGTGCGAAGCCCGAAATTCTGCCGCCCTGGGAGCGGCTCCTTGCAGCCGAACGGCACATCCAAGCGCTGGTTCCAGGGGCGGTGCTTGTAGGCGGCACTGCGGCGGGACTGCACGCGGGACACCGTCAAAGCATGGATGGCGACCACGTTCTCACTGACCTGCGCTCGCACTTCGACGAGGTCCTGGCGCAGCTTGAAGCCGTTGCTGGCTGGACGACTGAACGGGTTCAGCGGCCGGTGCTCATCCTCGGGCAGCTCGACGGGATCCTGACGGGGATACGACAGCTGCGGCGCACTGAGCCATTGGAGACTGAGCAGGTCCAAGGATTAACGGTCCCCACGCTCGCTGAAATGGTGCGGATCAAGTTGTGGCTATTGGCTACCCGTCAGACCGTACGTGATTACCTCGACACCGTGGTGTTGCTTGAACGTCTCGGGGAGCCCGCTGCTGCGACGGCAGTGCGTCGTTTTGATCAGCTTTATGTGCAACCAACGGGTGCATCGGCGCTCGCAGAAGCCGTTGAGCAACTTGCGGCAGGTTCGCCTAAGGACCTGAGCGAGGTTGAGCTCCGCGGCTACAAGGGGCTCGTCGCCCCCTGGAATGACTGGAGCCACGTCGCGGAATGCGGTCGAAGTTGGGCAAGGGTGTTGGCGCCGAGGATCTTGCGGGGCACTCCATGACTGACCTCACCAAGAGTCGAGCGCTCTGGAATCGGACCGAGCTCGATCTGAGCAGCGATGAGCTCCTTGCCCAGATTCTCGATCGAGGATCCATGGATGACTGGCGCGCGCTCTACGCTCTCGCGGAAAGTGACGCCCAACTGCGCCGACGAATCGTCTCAACAATCTACCGCGTACCGGTTCCGCTCCCTCACTTTTGGCTCGCGGCGCTGCAAGCGCTGGGAGAGCAGATCGACTTGAACAGGGTGCTACCAACGTACGAGCGCAGCTGGATCTAAGAATGCTATTCATCCGAAGCCAGTGCTAGCGGCGGAAGAGTTTGCTCAGAAGGCCAGATGAATTGGCTAGGGCGTGGGTCGACGGACAGTCTGAACGAGCTTGGCCGCTTGCTTAGTTCATCTGTTCCGCGAGTGCGGCGAGCAGGGTGTTCGGCTCGAACGGCTTGAACACGAGACTGTCGGCTTCAGGGACGTTCGCTTGGTGGTGCGCGGTGACGACGATCACTGGCAACTCGGAGAGGTGGTGATCCGACTTGAGGACCTCGATCACTTCCCAGCCGTTCATCACCGGCATCATCAAATCCAGCACCACTGCGTCTGGGAGTGTCCGCTCGTGGCCGAGCACGTCGAAGACCTCGCTCCCGTCCTTAGCCTCCAACGCGCGATAGCCGGCGTCGCGAAGAAGGTCGCAGATCGAAGTGCGGACATCGTCGTCGTCGTCTACCACCAGGACAGTCCGAGCCATGACGTGCTGCGACTATAGGACCGCAAAGTCAGGCGACAAGTCCTGTTCGAAATTGGGATCGGCCTTCCCCACACCGTTGCGAGTGGTTTCGGCGGTCCGAAGGGGTGGTACATCCGTCGCTAAAGGCTGTGAGGCGCGCTTGCGGCTCCCTGCGTTGTTGCAGAAGGCGGTATAGAAGGTGGCCATGAGCGATCGCACCAAACTCCCAGTTCCTCATCACTCTGAGCGGCGGTACAAAGACGACACCCGCGACCAGCGGCACCAGACCAAGGAGTGGTCGTCCGGCACGCGCGGCGGCGGAAAGCTGCCCCCGGATTTTGGGTGGAAGACCAACCCGAAGCAGTGGCAGGAAGAGCACGGGGCGGCGATTCCAGAAAAGTCCGCGCCTCCCGCAGCGACTCCCACACTTCCCGCCGGCGAGAAAGCAGCGGAAAAACTGGGCGAAAGAGCCAGCGAGAAGAAGTAACGCGGCTCAGGAAC
>JBQTKE010000687.1:0-4139 GCA_052386435.1 Myxococcaceae bacterium | reverse complement strand
GGCGCGCCTTCGACCAGATCCTTGGCCTCCTTCAGGCCGAGACCGGTGATGGCCCGGATCTCCTTGATGACGTTGATCTTGTTCGCTCCAGCGTTCGCGAGAACAACCGTGAACTCGGTCTTCTCTTCAGCCGCGGCCGCGGCACCACCACCCGCTGCCGGACCGGCCGCGACGGCAACCGCCGCCGCCGAAACGCCCCACTTCTCTTCAAGCTTCTTCACGAGCTCAGCGGCCTCGAGGACCGTGAGGGCGGAGAGGCTGTCAACAATCTGGTTCAGGTCTGCCATGTTCGTATGTCCTTCTAAGTTTCAGTAAAGGTTGAGGTTGGTCTTTGTGTTCAGGTTCGTCGTTAGGACGCTTTGCCGAGGGCTTCTGCACGGGCGCCGATAACGCGCGCCAGCTGTGAACCCGGGGCTGCAAGGGTGCGGACCAGCTTGCTTGCCGGCTGGGTGATCATGCCCAGCAACATCGCGCGCAGCTCGTTCAGGCCCGGCAGCTTCGCCAGCGCCTTCACTTGGTTGGCGTCGACCTTCTTACCGTCGACGACGCCAGCGCGAACCTTCAGCGTCTCCATGTCCTTGATGAAGTCCGTGAGGATCTTCGCAGGAGCAACCACGTCGGCGTAGCCAATGCAGAGTGCAATGGGACCGTGGAACTCATCGCTGAGTGCCTCCACGGGGGTTCCCTTCGCGGCGCGCTTTGCCAAGGTGTTCTTCAACACCCTGTACTCAACGCCACCGTCGCGGAACTTCTTACGCAGCTTGGTGACCGTTTCGACGTCGACCTTGTTGAACTCGATCGCAATCGCGGTTTTGGCCCGGCTGAACTTGTCGTTCAGGTCCTTGATGACGACTTCTTTCTCGCTCTTAAGCACTGTTTGTCACCTCCTCATCAACGCCCTTTCGGGCTGGATGCCTGGGCCACAGTGGCAGAGCGAGAAGCGCTCACGACGAGCACCAACCGCCTTCCAGTCTCGGCAGGGCTGACCAAAACTTCGGCCGTTTGAACCCACTTCGGTTTCACGCCCCACACCGCTCGAGCTGACACGGTTCCCAAATGGAGCGAGATCCCTGCGGCGGATCCCTGCTGTCTTGGACCAGGGGACGCCGCGTCAAAAAACTTGGCGCCCTGTTTGCAAAGAGCGCCGCCTATAACCAAGCGGGGCTCGATTGTCTAGTTCGAACTGAACACCGCAGCCGCCAGGCGTTCGGAACAAGAAGTCCGAGCCTCATGGAGCGCGCGGTGAGGGCTCACCGGTGGCGGGCGTTGATCTCTGTCGTGTCGACCTTGATGCCCGGGCCCATCGTCGTCGAAACAGCGATCGACTTGAGGTAGACGCCCTTGGCCGTCGCCGGCTTGAGCTTCATCACCAGGTCAACGAGGGTCGTGAAGTTCTCCTGGAGCTTCTCCGCGGAGAACGACGCCTTGCCCACGGGCGCGTGGAGGATGCCCGCCTTCTCAGCGCGGAACTCCACCTTGCCGCCTTTGGCCTCTTTGACTGCCTTCGTGACGTCCATGGTGACCGTGCCGACCTTCGGGTTCGGCATCAGGCCACGGGGACCAAGCACCTTGCCGAGACGTCCGACGACACCCATCATGTCTGGGGTGGCGATGACCGTGTCGAAGTCCATGAAACCCTCTTCGATCTTCTTCTGAAGGTCTTCCGCGCCGACCACGTCCGCGCCGGCGCTGGTCGCTTCGGTCTGCTTCTCGCCCTTGGCGAACACGGCGACGCGCATGGTCTTGCCGGTGCCGTTGGGGAGAACCACGGCGCCACGGACCATCTGATCCGCGTGCTTGGGGTCGACGCCCAGGTTGAAGGCGACGTCCACCGTCTGGTCGTACTTGGTCTTGCGGGTCTCGACCGTCTGCTTGAGGAGCTTGAAGCTCTCTTCGACCGAGTAACGCTTGTTGCGGTCCACGAGCTCAGCGGCCGCGCGGAACTTCTTTCCACTCTGTGGCATGGCTTAAATCCTTGGGAGAAAAAGGGAGAGGTTCAATTCAGCCCCCGCACCAGGGGGACGCTGAAGTCCGGGCCTGTGGCCCGGGCGATCCGGCTCAGACCACGTCGACGCCCATCGAACGCGCGGTGCCAGCGATGGTCCGCATGGCCGCTTCGAGAGAACCTGCCGTCGTGTCGTTGATCTTGGTCTTGGCAATGTCTTCCAACTGCTTCTTGGTGATCTGCCCGACCTTCTCTTTGCCCGGCTTGTGCGCGCCGGAACCCTTCTTCTTTTCCGTGTGCAGACCTGCGGCCTTCTTGATGAGCACCGCGGCGGGGGGCGTCTTCAGGATGAACGTGAAGGACTTGTCCTGGTACACCGTGATGATGACCGGGATGATCAGGCTTTCCTTCGCCTGAGCCTGGGTCTGCGCGTTGAACTGCTTGCAGAACTCCATGATGTTGACGCCTTGCTGACCGAGCGCGGGACCAATCGGCGGCGCCGGGTTGGCCTTGCCGGCAGGGATCTGCAGCTTGACCTGACCTGTGATCTTCTTCATAGCGGTTGCTTCTGCCTTTCAACTCCGTGGTGCAGGCGAGCCGTAGACTTGCGGCTCTCCCACGGTCTTCCCCCTCGGGATATCCGGAGGGACACTCCAACAAGCTTTCTACGCGCCCGTCTTCTCGACCTGCATGAAGTCCAAGTCAACAGGAGTCGCGCGACCAAAGATCGACACCAGAACCTTGAGGCGGCCCTTGTCCGAATTCACCTCTTCCACGGTGCCGTTGAAGTTGGCGAACGGACCGTCCACCACGCGCACCGTGTCGCCGTCCTCGAACTGCACCTTCGGCTTCGGTTTGAGCGTGCCTTCGGAGATCTGCGAGGTGAGGCGCTGAACCTGAACGTCCGGCATCGGCGGAGGCTGCTGGTTGGGCGCGCCGCCCACGAAGCCCGTCACCTTCGGCGTGTTCTTCACCAGGTGCCAAGTCCGGTCGTTCATCTCCATCTGAACGAACATGTAGCCGGGCATCATCTTCTTCTTCGAGGTCTTCCGCTCGCCCTTCACCATCTCCACGACGTGTTCCATGGGGATGAGGATCTCGCCGAACTGCTCGACCAGACCTTCCATGCGGATCTTCTCTTCCAGGCTCTTCTTCGCCTTGTTCTCAAACCCAGAATACGTGTGAACGGCGAACCACTTCTTGACCGCCTTCTCAGCCATTGACCATCCCCCAAACGTGCGGCAACCACTCGACCATCAGCTTGTAGGCGAGCGTGTCGATCCCGAAGAGGATCACCGCTGACACAAGCGAGGCGACGATCACCGCCACTGTGGAAACGCGCGTCTCGGCCCATGAGGGCCAGGTGACTTTCATCAGCTCGCTGGCCACTTCCAAAGACAACTGCCGCACCCGGGGGTGGAGAAACGCGAACGCAACGCACCCGCCAGCCACGGCAACGCCAAGCAAGTTGTTGACGTGCCAACCCAGTCCTTCGCCGATTTCCGTGCGGCCCCAGGTCGAGCCCAGGGCATCAGAGATCGTGTCGAAGATCTTCCCGAAGAAGAGGGCCAGAATGATCCCAAACGCCAGGTAGAAAATGACTACCAAGCGCTGCGGGTCCATCCCGGAACGATTTGCTTGCTGGCTGGCTTCGTCTGCCATTGGCTGCTCTTCTTTCTGGAAACGCCACAGGCGAGGAGGGATTCGAACCCCCAACACGCGGATTTGGAGACCGCTGCTCTACCGTTGGAGCTACTCGCCTAGACCTTGCCTAAACCTTGCCTTCTTTGTGACCCGTGTGCTTGCGGCAGCGCGGGCAGAACTTGCTGAGCTCCAGCTTGTCCTGCTGCTTCCGCTTGTTCTTGGTCGTGGAGTAGTTGCGCTCGTGGCAGACCTGGCACTCGAGCGAGATAATGCTGCGATTTCCCTTGGGCATGACTTGACTCTCCTAAACGTCGACAGTCGACGAGTCAAATCGCGGGGTACCGCGACTGAACCGTCGACCGTCTGCGATCTCTTGTTGCACCAAACACTCTTCGCCCGGACCAACCCGACCCGGGCGAGAAACCTTAATGCCGCCGGACCCGGATCCGGCCCATCAGCCTTAGGCGATGACTTCTGCCACAACACCGGCGCCGACGGTACGGCCACCTTCGCGAACCGCGAAGCGCAGCTCCTTCTCCATCGCCACCGG
>JBQTKE010000686.1:0-3207 GCA_052386435.1 Myxococcaceae bacterium | reverse complement strand
GGACTGGGGCTTGTGCGCTCCGTACTTCGGCGCCAATCTAGGGACCCATGCGTTCGCTTCACCACCGGTACACGTGGCACGAGTACCTAGTGCTCGGGCAATCGAGCAACACCAAGCATGAGTTCTGCGACGGGGAGATCTTCGCGATGGCCGGGGGAACTCCGGCCCATTCAGAGTTAGCGGTAGCCGTCGCGAGTGCGTTCCACGCTCAGCTGGAAGGCAAACCTTGCCGCACTTACAACTCGGACCTTCGAATTCGGGTGCTCTCCTCAGGCCTCGGCACGTACCCAGACGTCACTGTCGTCTGTGGTCCCCGTGAGCTCGACCCAGAAGACAAGAACACGGTGGTCAACCCAGTTGTTCTGGTTGAGGTGCTGAGCGATTCGACCGAGGCCTACGATCTGGGCGAGAAGTTTCAAAACTACAAAACGATCTCGTCCTTGCAGGAATACGTCGTCGTTTCGCACCGGGAAGCGTCCATCACCGTTTGGCGCCGAGGCACTGGCGCGGAATGGACCCGTTTCGAAAGCCGCGTCGACGGAATAGCGCAGCTCGAATCGATCAACTGTCGTCTTGATGTGAATCGCACCTACGCCGGAGTCGAGCTCTCCTCCCGCTAGACCGACGCGGTTACGGAACGAGGAAGTCTCGCACCACCGCCATGTGCTGCATGTTCGTCGCGGAGCTGTCAGTCGCGAGTGCAGGAGCAACATCGGACAGCGGCATGTAGACGCGGGTGTCGAACACGAGCCCGTCCGGGAAAGACGCGTCTCCCAACTTCAACGGGGTCTTGATCGCGTCCAGCTCTGTATCCGCGATCACCCAGTCGTACGGCTTGGCGCGACTCAGGTTGGTGTTTCCATTGCCCGCTTGATCCACCGGAAACGGCGCGGTGGTTCTGAATGACGTCCCGAGGGTCGTCAGGCACGGCTCGTTGCGGGTGTCGGTGTTGAGGTCCCCACCGATCACGACGAAATCGCCCACGGGAAGCGCGTCGATATAGGTCATCAACGAAGCGGCCTGCGTCATCCGTTGCGTGGGATTCGCCGTAAGCAGGTGCACGCTGATCGCCCAGAGATCCACGTCGCCGGGAAGATCAATTCGCGCGTACGCAAACTCGCGGGTGTTGGTTGCAGGGTCATCCCACGCGCCTGACTCTCTGATCGGGTACCGACTCACCACCGCGTTGGGGATCTGCGCGTTCGCGCTCGGCTCGACGAAGAATTCGTACGACTGGCCGAATGTGGCGTTCACCCAGGCGCGCAGCGACGCCGCGGTGTTGTCGCCGTAGTTCAGCTCCTGCAGGAGCGCGACGTCCGGCTTGAGGCCTTGGAGAATCCGCTGACCTTCGCCGGGATCGTACGACTGCATGTTGCCGCTGCTGATATTGCCCGCGAGCACCCGAACCACGGTGGGTCCGCTCGGAATACCCCCGTCTTCTTGCGGGGTCTCTCCTCCGTCGATTTCCTCAGACGGTGGCGGACGCGGGCAGCCGGCCAGGAACAACAGCGACAACAGCAACCCGCAGGAAGCAATGACTAGGCGGTCTTCTTTTCCTTCTCGAAGACCAGCTGAGGCGCCTCGTGCTTGGTCACCACGGTTTCCGTGATCTTGCACTCCTTGATGCCCTCCCGGTACGGCACGTCATACATGATCTCGAGCATTGAATCCTCGAGGATCGCCCTGAGTCCACGGGCACCGGAGCTGCGGCGCATCGCCTCGCGCGCGATGGCGCGGAGCGCTTCCTTGGAGAACGAGAGCTTCACTTTCTCCATCTCGAACATCTTTTGGTACTGCTTGGTCAACGCGTTCTTCGGCTGAGTGAGGATGATGACGAGATCGTCCTCGCGCAGGTCGTTGAGCGTCGCGACCACGGGCAGACGGCCAACGAATTCGGGGATCATTCCGAACTTCATCAGGTCTTCGGGCTCGACCAGTCGAAGCAGCTCACCCACCGAACGTTCATCGCGGTGCGCGAGCTTGGCGCCGAAGCCCAGGCCTTTCTCGCCCACGCGGCGCTTGATGATCCCGTCCACGCCGTGGAACGCGCCACCGCAGATGAAGAGGATGTTGGTCGTGTCGACCTGGATGTACTCCTGCTGGTTGTACTTCTTGCCTCCGCGCGGGGTGACATTGGCGCGGGTGCCTTCGATGATTTTGAGCAGCGCCTGCTGCACGCCTTCGCCGCCGACGTCACGCGTGGCCGACGGCGTGTCGCCCTTGCGCGCGATCTTGTCGATCTCGTCGATGTACACGATGCCGCGCGCCGCCTTCTCCACGTCGTAGTCCGCGCTGTGGAGCAGGTTCTGAATGATGTTCTCCACGTCTTCGCCGACGTAGCCGGCCTCGGTGAGGCTGGTCGCGTCCGCGATCGTGAAGGGCACATTGAGGAAGCGCGCCAGCGACTGGGCCAGCAACGTCTTTCCAGACCCCGTGGGGCCAATCAGAAGAATGTTGCTCTTGGAGAGCTCGACCTCTTCCGCGCCTTGCGACTTCACACCCGGGCGAGGACGGCTGGTCGGCTTCTTCTGATAGATGCGCTTGTAGTGGTTGTACACAGCCACCGCGAGGATCTTCTTCGCGTGGTCTTGCCCGATCACGTAGTCATCTAGGAAGGCCTTGATCTCGCTGGGCGTGGGCAGCGACACCTGTGGCTTGCCCTCATCGCGATCGTTCTCCTCCGCGATGATGTCGTTGCAGAGCTTGATGCACTCGTCGCAGATGTACACCGTAGGGCCCGCGATCAGCTTGCGGACCTCACGCTGCGATTTTCCGCAGAACGAGCAGGAGAGGTTGACGTGGTGCTCACCCTTCTTCACTTCGCTGCCTCCGCGTTCGCCTCTGAGAACATCAAAACGCCAGCTCCCTCCTGAGTCTAGGGGGCATGAGGAAAAATATAGGCGCAAGCTTCCCAGGCAGGAAGCCCTTCGCCACTGAAGGCCATCACACACGCCCTCAGAATCCTTTGACGGACATAACTGCGCGCAAGCGGGCGCGCATTCCACCTACACACGCAGCGCGTCGTGACAGCGCCTACTCTTCTTCGCGCGCGTTCGCCGCCAGGTCTTCGACGTCGTCCGCCAGCGCCGACGCGCGCTCCGACACCGCCTTCGGCACTTTGCGGCACGCCGCCAGCTCCGCGGCGAGCTTGCGGGTGGCGTTCGCCAGTCGGCGAAGCTGCAGCGATGCGGGCGGAGCTTCCGGCGC
>JBQTKE010000685.1:0-4867 GCA_052386435.1 Myxococcaceae bacterium | reverse complement strand
ACGTGGCCCGCGGCGCGCGTGTAATTGCCGGTGGTCCCCGCGGCTTGAACGACGCTCACTCCGGCTGCGAACGGGGCGAGCGGTGGTCCCCAGGGTTGAACCTGAACCGTCACGACGCCCGCGTCGGAGATTCCTGCGGAGTCGGTCGCCTTGACCAGCAGGTGGGTGGTGCCGGGCGTCTGGTTGCAATAGTTGACCGGCACGGTGACCACGAAGGGATTGGCGCCGCTCACGCCGACTCCCGCCACCCCACCCGCCTCCACCGCTGCGCTGTACGACGTGGGCGTGCAACCATCCGCGCCTTTGCTCGCGGAGAAGCTCTGCGCAGCTGAGCCCGCGGGGATCGTGAGCGTGGACGGATTGAGCGTTGGACGATCTGGGGGAACGGTGTGTCTGACCGTCACGGTCACCGTCCCTGCTCCCGCGGAGTCGTGGAGGCCATCTCGCGAGGTGACGCTGATCGCTTGCGGCGTCAGCGTGCAGTACTCGCTTCGAGGCTTGTCCGCGGTGAGCAGCGCGCTCACGCCATCTGGCTGCAGCGTCAACGTGAACGGCGCGGCAGCGGGCGGCATCCAAGTGGTCATCGCCGCATCGCCGTCCGCGTCCGTGACGGTCGTGGATGCGACCACTGATTGCGTCTCATCCAACATCAGCGTCGACGACGTGGGGGTGCTGGGTGTGGCGAGGTTCCGGTAGATCGCCACGTTCGTGGAGGTGGCGGTCCCGGTGACCGCGCAAGTGGTGGCACCCACGCAGCGTACCTGCGCCATCGCCCCAAAGCCCGGGGGCGCGGTGTTGAAGGGAACCCAGCTGCGCGCCGCGCGCGGGGTCGACGAGTCCGGTACCGCGCCGATCAGCCCACCCGCGGTTTGAATCGCCATGCCGAAGGTCTGGTCAGGCGCATTGGAGTACGCGAGCGATCGAATCGCACCGCTGGTAGGCGTGGTGACGGGCTGGGCATTGGCGATGGTGCCGCCGTCGAATGACAGGACCTGCATCCCTCCGGTGGGGGGCGCGTTGATCGCCTGGACGCTGCCGGGGCTCTGCTCGAAAAGCGCGACTTCCCCCAGCCCTGCGTCGTTGCGGTATTGACCCACCGGCGTCTCCGCTTTCGCCAGCAGCAGCGCTGGCGCGGCGGTGGCGGTGCCAGGAAAGAGGCCGTAGTCGTTCACACCCGCGCGCAGAGCAGACGCCTTCCCATTCGGACTGAACACGCCCAAGGAGACCGCGAGCCATTGCGGCTTGGTCGGCGTCACTGTGCTTCCGCTGTAGCGAATCTCCGGCGTCACGCCCCCCAACGTGGGCGCGTAGCCAGTTCCCGCTGTCGTCAGCGCGATCGTCCCCAGCGTCTGCCCCGCTCCGGAGAAGGGGCTGTACCCATAGGTGCACGTGCTGGACGAGAGTTGACCTCCGCTGGTGGTGCCGCCACCCAGACAGCTGCTCCCGTCAATGAAGCCGGCCGCGAGCCCGCTGAAGGCATACGAGCGCACGATGCCGAGCGCACTCACCTCGTAGACGCCTTGATCCGTGGTGACGACGAAGCTTGAGGGTGCCTTCGCCGCGAGATGAACGGGCGTGCCGGGAACCGTGAAGGTGAGCCAGTCCGCGCGCGCGCCGACGCTGAGGATGAGCGCTCCGAAGATGATCCAGTCCCAGAATATGCGCCGCATCAGTAAGCGACCTCCGCGCGCAGGTAGACGCGATCCTGCGACGCCGTCGCGCCGTTGAGCAACCCCAGCCCGGTGAAGCCGGTGACGTGGTAGCCGGCCGCGACGAGCAGTGACTCCTGGAAGCGATACCCGACCTCTCCGCGCACCGCGTGCCACGAACCTCCCAGCTCTCGCCAGGTGCGCCCAGCGACCTCCGCGGCCACTTCAAGTCCACCCACCACGCGCACCGAGGGGCGAAGCGATCCCACGAGAATCAGCAGAGGTGAGTTGGCTTCATTCGAGTGCCCCAGATGCAGCCCTGACGCCAACGCGAAGCGACCGCCGAAGCGGAACGCGGGAAGCGCGGACACGCGTTGCAGACTCCGCTCTGCTAAAGCATCGGGACGCAGCTCACGCGTGAAGCTGTACTGAAGCACCAACGCCCCGCGGGAAAAGCGCCAGGTCCCGGAGGCGAAAGCCTCCAACAACCGCGCCCGCGTCTGCTTGAGCTCGACGCTGTCTGCATAATGCACTCGCGCGTTGAGGGCCAACGTCGAGGTGGCGTCGAATTCGGCGGAGAGCGTTCCCAGTCGAGAGACGCGATCAATGGCCGCGGGCGGCAACAACAACGTCTGCCCACGCTCGTAACGGATCTCCGCGCGAGCGAAGGCTCTTATCCGGGCGCGGGCCCACGAGAGCGACGCGCTCCCCGCATCGCGCGCCAGCGTTGGCGCGGCGTCCAGGGGCCCGCGCACGCCGCGTTCGTACCTAGCTGAGACGGAGAGGTTGCCGCCCACGTTCTGAGTGAGCCCCACGGCCCGCGACACTCGCAGCGCTCGCTCTTCCCTCGCGCCAACGTCTTCGACGAACACGGTCGTACCCTCCGCGACATCGGTGCGAGCGCCGGTGATGGAGCGAGGTCCTCGGTTCGAGAGATCCGGCGCGTCGACGTCCGCGGTGTAGCTGCCGTAGTAGGTGTCGGCGCCCCGCTGAACCTCGACACCGCCAAGGAGAACCCAACCCACCGAAGGTCCGTATCCCGCGGTCAGCCCCACCTTGCTGGTCGCATCCATCGCCCACTCCGCGCCGAGCGACGAACAGGAATCATTGAAGGCTCCGAGACCGGCGCCGCGGACGGAGACCACCTGCTTGTGACCCGCGCGCAGCCAGAGTGGATTGAGCAGGTGGTAGCGCGCCGACAGCGCGATCGATGTTCGCGAACCGTCCGCGATGGGATCTCCTAGAAGAGGAGACGCCGCGAGCTGGGAATCCTTGGCCTCCAGGCGGACATCCCACGTCTTCGCCCGATATCCCAGCCAGCCCCCTGCTACGCGTGATCTCACCGGCGCGGCGAGCGTGAACGGATCGCGCGGATCCGCCGTGGCGCGATCGTCGAGCAACCCACCCACGCGCAGACCTCCGAAGTCGTGCTGCAGCCGCACGAAGAACTGCCGCAGTCCCGCTGCATCCCAATGCGTGGTGTCCGAAAATCCGGGTGAGCGGCGCCGAAAGCCAACGTCGACATTGGGTCCCTTGAGTCGCACGCTCAAGGCATTCCCCAGCGAAGTATCGTCCGCGGCGGGTCGGACCCAGGTGATGCCGCCATTCTCCGAAACGCCGAACGCGTCGACGGCCCGGCCGCGGCTCTGTGCAACTTCCGCAGTGAGCAGGTAGCCGCGAAACGGCACACGCCCTCGTCCTGCGAGGAGCTGAAAGCCCGTGTCTCGGGTGATCCCCGCGCCAAGCTGCACGGGCCCGAGGTTGCCCTTCACCTCAGCGCCCAGAATCGAACCTGATGCGTCGCCGAGGTTCAGGTGCTCGTAGTCGACGACCAGCACCGGCTCGACTGCGCCGCCCGGTGCGTCTGCTCGAAAACGCCCTTCCGGTCCGACGAAAGAGAGAGGCCGCGCCAGGATGATTCGCCCAGAGGGATAGTCGATCTCGTAGTCGCGGCCTCGCGTGAGGATGCGCTCCTCCAGCGGCAGCCCGGTGAGCCCGTCGCGCAGCTCCACGCGAACACTCTCCGTTCCGGTCGCCACGGCCACCTGTCCCAGCCAAAAGAGACTACCGCCCGTGGCGAGGTACTCGTCGTGCGCGGGTCGGAGCGCCAGTCCTCGCGAGGGATCTCCGGACGAGGGCGCGGCGAAGGCGCTGATGCCCGCGCTCGCAGCTCCTGCCGGTAGATGGAGATCTGCATAACCACCGAAGAGCGACCGACGGTAGCGACCGACGTCGACGTCCATGTGCTGGGCGCGGTGATTGCCGAAACCCACAGCTCCATACGTCGGATGCGAGGCCTCGATCTGAATCCGCCCCTCCCCTGCATTCACCGCCCCGCCCACGGAGTCATCCGCCCACGCAGAAGGAACCTGATCTGGATCCAACCAGCGAAAGAGTCGCTCGGGAGCGCGCGGCGCCCAGAGCGGACCTGCTTTCAGATCCTGATCCTGCAAGTCGATGTTGGCGCGCAGATCCCATGCCCCGAGACGCAGCTCACCAAACCCGGCGCCTCGACCGAAGAAGCTGAAGCCGCGCGTGGACGGTGAGAAGCCGAGCTCGACCTCCAGCAACCCCACCGCGAACGGACGCGCGCGGGCTTGGACTTCCAGGGACAGCTCCACCGCGGTCTGTCCCGGGACAATGACTTTGAGCCCGAGCGTGTTCGCGCCGGGAGAAAACACGACGGGAACATCGACGACGCCGGTGGAAGGAACTTGGCGCGCGACGTCCTTCAACGCGACCGTGGCGCCCGGCGGAGCGGTGATCCGAACCGTGCCTGCTCCCGCATCCGCCTCGCCTGGCGGAAGGCGCAGCGTCGCCATCGTTCGAGGCTCGCGCGGAATGAACAGGATGCTTCCCTGGCGCTCGATCACATCCAGACGCTGCACGAACAACTGCACAGCTCCATCCGGCGCGACCGAGCGAATCGAGAGATCGTTGCGACCACGCCGCACGGTGACCCAAGCACGGAAGATTCCCTGAGCATCCACGTCCGCGGGCGCACCTTCGACAAACACCGCTCCCGGCGCGCGGCCACTGAGCTGATACCGAAGCGCGCCGCCTTGTCTGTCCGCTGCGCCGACAGAACGCTGAATGGGAACCGAAGCGACCGTCGGCGCGGAGAACGCGAAGTCCTGAGCCGCCAGACCGCCGGGGGGAAGCTCGACCGTGATCGACGTCGCGCCCTGCCACTTTCCAGGTGGCAGCGTCCGCGGATC
>JBQTKE010000684.1:0-3834 GCA_052386435.1 Myxococcaceae bacterium | reverse complement strand
TGTACCTCGAGCAGCTTGGTGGTGTGTCCCACTTTGCGTTTCAGTACTCGTCCCATCCGCAGGGTCGTTCGCTGCAGGGGCCCTACCTCGTCCCGGAAGATCAGTACTTCGTGATGGGTGACAACCGCGATGGCAGTGAAGACAGTCGCGCCGGCTTCGGGCTCACGTCGCACGTGGAGTTCGTGCCGGTAGGACACATCAAAGGAAAGGCGACGCTGGTGTTCCTCTCGTTTGGCCCAGGCGGATTGTTGAGCAAGATCTTCGGCGGCGTGGGTCTGCGGCTGGAGCGGCTCTTCGTCCCGGTTCGTTGATCGCTTGACCCTTCGTTCCGCCCGCTGGTATCCGAGTTGCCCCAGTGCTTCAGCCCAGACAAGAAAGGGCCGAAAACGCAGTGAGCCGCCACCTGTTGCAGATCGAAGGTCTGGACCGCGCTAGGGTCGAAGCGCTGCTCTCCTCCGCGGCACGACATAAGCGTTCGTTGTCGGATCGGACGCCGAACCGCGCACTCGAAGGGCGCGTTGTCGCGAACCTTTTCTTCGAGGACTCCACGCGTACTCGGTCGTCGTTCGAGATCGCCGCGAAGACGTTGGGTGCGGAGGTGCTCAACTGGACCTACAAGGCGTCCTCCGTCTCCAAGGGCGAGACGCTGCTCGACACGGTGAGGAACATCGACGCACTGGGGCCGTGTGCCTTGGTGATTCGGCACAGCTCATCCGGCGCGCCGCACCTCGCGGCCCAGCACGTGGAAGCCGCGGTCGTGAACGCGGGCGATGGGACGCACGAGCACCCGAGTCAGGGACTGCTTGATGCGTTCACCCTCCGCGAGCAGTTGGGCGATCTTCAAGGCAAGACGGTAACGATCGTCGGCGATATTCTTCACAGCCGGGTGGCTCGTTCCAACGTGCACTGTCTGAACCTGCTCGGCGCCAAGGTCATCTGCTGCGGTCCGCCCATGTTCTTGCCCACCGGTTTGGCCGCGCTGGGATGTCAGGTGACGTCGGAGTTGGAAGCCGCGATTGAAACCGCGGACGCAGTGATGATGCTGCGGATTCAGCTCGAACGTCAGAGTGGTGAGTCACTCTTCCCGTCGTCGCGTGAGTACGCCCGGCTCTTCGGGTTGAACGCGGCGCGGGCGGCACGCCTGAAGGAGGGCGCCATCGTTCTGCATCCAGGACCCATCAACAGGGGCGTCGAGCTTGCGTCCGACGTGGCGGATGGTCCGCGCAGCGTGATCATGGACCAAGTAGAGAACGGCGTAGCGATACGGATGGCGATTCTGGAGGCCTGCGCCTGAGCCGCCACGGGGTCGGACTTTATTTACACTCATGCCACTGGCCGGCCTTTACGCCCACGCCACGTGGGAGCGGTCGCCGCCCTCGTGCGGCTTGGGCGAGCGGAGGCGAGTCGTGAGTGAGCTGCTGATTCGCCGAGGTCGGGTGATTGATCCGCGCAACCGGGTGGATGGAGTTCGCGATCTGCGCGTCGTCAACGGGCGTATCTCGGAGGTCTCAGAGCGGCCGCTCGATGCGCACGCCGGCGCGACGGTCCTCGACGCCGAGAGCAAGTGGGTGCTGCCCGGCTTCGTCGATCTCCATGTCCACCTTCGCGAGCCGGGAGAAGAGGGGAAGGAGACGATCCTCACCGGCAGCCGCTCTGCTGTCGCGGGTGGATTCACCTCAGTCGTCGCGATGCCCAACACCAAGCCGGTCAATGACTGCGCGCTGGTGACGGAGCTGGTTCTCTCCCGAGCCAAGTCCGCGAACCTCTGCCGCGTCTACCCCGCGGGCGCGATCAGTAAGGGGCTCAAGGGCGAAGAGATGGCGGAAGTCGCGGACCTCATCGCCGCGGGCTGCGTCTGCATCACCGACGACGGCCGCCCCGTCATGAACGCGGGCCTGATGCGCCGAGTGCTCCAGTACGCACAGCTGTTCCGTATCCCCGTGATGGTTCACGAGGAGGACCTCACGCTGTCTGCGCGGGGAGCGATGACCGAAGGCCCTCGAGCGACGCGCATGGGTCTTTTGCCGAGTCCCCCTTCCGCTGAAGTGGCGATGGTTGCGCGCGATCTGGTTCTTCTCGAAGAGACCGGAGGCCGGCTCCACATCGCGCACCTCTCGTGCGAGGGCAGCGTGCGGCTGGTTCGCGAGGCGAAGCGTCGCGGCTTCAAGGTCACGGCCGAGGCGACGCCGCACCACTTCACGCTCTCGGACGAAGCGGTGGAGGGCTACAACACCCACGCGAAGATGAACCCGCCGCTGCGCCTGGAGCGAGACGTTCACGCAGTCCGCGAAGGCCTCGCCGACGGGACCATCGACGCCATCGCCACGGATCACGCGCCGCACGGCGTGCTCGATAAGGCCGTCGAATTCGACAAGGCGATGAACGGCGTGGTCGGTCTGGAGACCGCGCTCACGCTGGCCCTCGAGCTGGTTCGCCAGAACCTCATCTCCGCCGAGCGCGTGGTGACGTTGCTCAGCAGCGGCCCCGCTGAGGCGTTCGGCTTGCCGGGGGGACACCTCGCATTGGGAGCGCCCGCGGATGTTGCGATCGTTGACCCGGACGCGGAATGGGTGGTGGATGCGTCTCAGTTTCAGTCGAAGAGCCGCAACAGTCCCTTTCACGGGCGAAAAGTCCAGGGCAGGGTGACGCAGACTGTGGTCGGTGGCCGCGTGGTTTTTGAGGGCGGGAAGATCAAGGAGTCGGGTCGATGAAACGTGCGCTCTTGGCGTTGGCGGATGGAACGGTGTTCGAAGGCAGTGCGTTTGGCGCCACCGGTGAAACCGTGGGCGAGGTGGTCTTCAACACTTCCATGTTCGGCTACCAGGAGATCCTGACCGACCCGTCGTATGTCGGTCAGATCGTGACCATGACGTATCCCCAGATGGGCAACGTAGGGGTCAACGTTCAAGACGAAGAGTCGAACAAGCCGCACGCGGTGGGCATGGTGGTCCGCGAGCTCTCCGAAGCGCCGTCCAACTGGCGCTCCCAGGAACCGCTCTCCGAGTACCTCAGACGCAACGGCATCGCGGGAATAGAGGGGCTGGACACGCGCAAGCTGGTTCGCCACCTCCGCACGTACGGCGCTCAGACTGGGATCATCACCTCCGAGCACGTGAGCGCCGCGGCCCTCTCGCAGAAGGCAAAGTCTGCTCCGGGAATGGAGGGACTGGATCTTGCCTCACCCATCTCCACCAGGACGGTCTTCGAATGGACGCAGCCCACGCCCAACGTTCTGGATCCGGCGGCGGCGCCCGCGGTGGACCCGAAGAAGCTTCCACTGCACGTTGTGGCGTATGACTACGGCCTGAAGAAATCGATGCTGCGGTTTTTGGTCGACGTGGGCGCTCGAGTGACCGTTGTGCCCGCTTCGTTTCCCGCGGACCAGGCGCTCGCCCTTAAGCCCAACGGTATTTTTCTGACCAACGGCCCCGGTGATCCGGCTGCGGTGAAGGGCGCGGACGCGACGACACGCGCATTGCTGGGGAAGGTGCCGATCTTCGGAATCTGCCTGGGCCACCAGATTCTTGGACTGGCGCTGGGCGGAAAGACCTACAAGATGAAGTTCGGCCATCGCGGCGGAAACCAGCCGGTCAAGGACCTTGTCACCGGGAAGGTGGAAATCACCTCCCACAACCACGGCTTCTCCGTGGACGAGGCGAGCGTTAAGGGCAAGGCGGTGGTTACCCACCTCAACCTCAACGACAAAACTGTCGAAGGGATGTCAATTCCGGACGCCAAGGCGTTCAGCGTTCAGTACCACACGGAGTCTTCACCTGGACCACACGACGCTCGATAACTCTTCGAACGCTTAGCAAAGCTAATGACCGGCTAGTA
>JBQTKE010000683.1:0-4656 GCA_052386435.1 Myxococcaceae bacterium | reverse complement strand
GAAGAAGAGGCCGCCTCGAGGGAGCGCGGCGTACGGAGAAGGCGCGGCCTTGCCCAAGATCACCCCAGGAAGGCGGCCGACCCAGCCGTCCGCGGTGGCTTGCTCTCCTTCGGCTCTAAGCGCGGCGACTCCGCGGGGCGTGACGACCAGCGCCATCCCGGTCAGCTTCGAAACGTGCGCCCACGCCTTGCCGGACGGCGACTTGCTGAACGCCGCCGCGACTTCCTTGAGCAGCGGTCCGGCGCTGGTGGGCGTGGAGACGGTGCACGCCTCTTTGCCTTTGATCGCGTAGCCACCCACGACGCGCGCCCCTACCGACGCACCGACGAGCGATGCGCCTTGGGCTTTGCTCTTCCACGGATCGCCCATGCCTTGCAGCGATTGCTTGGCGCGCGCTTCGAACGTCTGTGGCGCTTTCAGCGTGAAACAGCCGATGCGCTCATCGCCGCGGAAGCTGAACGTCGCGGCGCCAGTGGTGTCGATGCCCGCGGCGGTGAGAGAGGCGGGATCTGCGAGATCCAGACCCAACAGCGGCGTGAGATCCGCGCGCCATGTCGATGGTCGCAGCAGAGGGGCTCGCGTTCCTGCTCGGGCCAGCCAGTCCAACACCGGCTTCGCCTTCTCCACGCGAGGGATGAACAACACGCCGTCCGCGTTGGGCACGGTGCGCGCCGGAACCGCGGCGAGGGTCGACGCCAGCAGGAGGGCGATCATTTTTCAGGAGGCGTTCTTGAGGGCCTGTTCGCGATCGGCGCCGCGCTTGCGAATCGCTCGCTGCATGTAGCCGTAGCCCACGAGCAGCGCGCCCGCGAGCGGAGAGGTCGCGGCGACGATGGCCCAGACCGGCTGGCGGAACATCGCGTTGGCCACGGCGTCGAAGGCTCCGGTGAGCCACTCGCCCTTGAGCACGGTCACGAAGATGAGTGCGCAGGGGACCAGGGAGATCAGCGTCGCCACCACCAACATCTTCGCGGCGCGCCGTCGCGCGTCTCCCAACGACTTGGCCGGTGAGTACGTCTTGACTTGAATGTCCTGATCCATGGCCGCCTTGCACCAGAGCCACGGCGGCGTGTCAACCCGAGGTGCCGGCCTTAAGCTGCGTGGTGTTCCAGGCTCTCGGCTTCGTGGGTGGAATCAGACTGCGCGAACCTGCTGCTGCCCAGCACCCAGACGAGCGCGCCCAGGGTGGCGAACGCGGCGGGTCCCCAGACGTGGGTGGCGACGTGGCCGTGGAGCGGCTGCGCCAACTTCGCCAGCGCGCGCAGGTGGAAGCCGGTGCCGGTTCCACCGATGAAGACGGTCAGCGCGCCGACAACGCGCAGGGTGCGGCGCACGAAGGTGTCGCTCAACGAGGGCTGGCTCAGCCACGCCAAGAGCACCGCGAGGACAGGTCCCAACAACACGGGCAGAAGCTGCGCGGGGTGGCGCGGGGCCTGGCCGGTTCCAAAATGGGCCACGGTCGCCGCGAGCGCGAGGACCGGCGCGAAGGGGGCGAGAAACAAGGCCCACCGGCGTCGTCGTCCAAGCTGCTCAAGCCACGCTGAAATGCTCACGCTGCCCTCCCCGAATGCGTCTCTGGCGCGGCCAACATCAGCAGCGTCCGTGCCAGCGGGTCGGTTGAACAGCGGAATGGGTACGACGGACTGGAGGACAGCATGAAAGACAGTCGAAGGTGGGCGGGCTCGGAAGGACGTCAGCGGTGCGGAGGTTTCAGCGCGCACTCCAGGAACGTGCACGGTTTGCCGGAGAGTGAAGCGTAGAGGCAGCGGAGCAGGCAGGTGAACCCGAACTCACGCCAAATGAGCCCGAGGTTCGCGACCACATCCCGCCCGGTGATGACTCCTCGCATGCTTTCCTCCACGACACGACTGATCGGCGGGCTGCAACTACTCGACCTTCGTTTCTCTGATCGAGCATTTTCGAAGTTGCTCCGAGGCTCCGAGGCCAACTTCCGAGGCCAACTTGCCGGCGCTGAGCGCAGTCAACGTGACGCTTTTTTGACCTTCGGTCACTTTGGACCCACCCGAGAATTGCTGGACGACACCAGCTCCTGGGCGTACGCCTGGGTTGCGCAATGTCAAAAATTCTCGACGATTTGGTGAAGCTGCTCGCCCTCGAAAAGGTCGAGGAGAACCTCTTTCGAGGTCAGAGCCAGGACTTGGGCTGGGGCAGGGTCTACGGCGGACAGGTGCTAGGTCAGGCGCTCTCTGCCGCGGTGCAGACCGTTCCGGCTGACCGGTTCGTGCATTCGCTGCAGGCGTACTTTCTCAGGCCCGGGGACGTGAGCAAGCCCATCGTCTACGACGTGGATCGCATCCGCGACGGCGGAACCTTCACCACGCGGCGGGTGGTGGCGATTCAGAACGGCGCGGCGATCTTCAACTTGGCCACGTCGTTTCAGCAGCACGAGCCGGGCTTCGCGCACCAAGACGCGATGCCCGAAGCGCCACCGCCGGAGTCGGTCCTCGCGGATTCGCAGCGCCTGGCGCCGTTCGTGGACAAGCTGCCGAAGAAGTTGCGGGATCGCGCGACGGCCGAGCGGCCGTTTGAGATGCGGCCGATCATGGATCCGAACGAAGACCCGCTCACGCCGATGGCGCAGGAGCCGAAGCGGATGGTCTGGCTGCGCACGGCTGCGAAGCTCCCGGAAGATCCCGCGCTGCACGCGTACCTGCTCGCCTATGCGTCTGACTATTCACTGCTCACCACCGCGTTGTTGCCGCACGGCGTGTCGTGGCTCACGCCTGGAATGCAGGTGGCGAGCTTGGATCACTGCATGTGGTTCCATCAGCCGGTGCGCGTGGATCAGTGGCTGCTCTATGTGATGGACAGCCCGGCGGCTCACGGGGCGCGCGGGTTGGTGCGCGGGCGGATCTTCACGCAAGATGGGCGGCTGGTGGCGTCGACGACACAGGAAGGGTTGATTCGCAGACGGGCGTAGGACACCTTTCGCAGGCTGCAGGAGACGGGTCGCTTCGCGCAGGCGATGGCGGATCCGCAGCGGCTTCTCCGCGATCGATTCCGTGTTCGGCGTTCCCACCCAGCTCGGGCGGCTCTGACCCGCCTTGATCCAACACCGGTTTGGGTTTGATCTGCTCTGAGGCGGTTCAGGCGAATTGTTCGAGCGCAGCGCTGAGAGCGCGCTGCGCCTTTTTCGCTTCGGCCTTCAAGTTGGCGCTCAGCGCGCGTGTCTTGATCAGCTCTGACCAGTAGTCCTGCGCGACGTTCGCGGCGCTGGCCCAGACATCGGCGTTTTCTGAGTTGGGCGGCTGGGGCATGAACGTTCGCTTCGGCAGTTGCGTCTGCGCGGGCGCGAACATCATGGGCAGCATGTCGTAGACGGGTGTGAGCGTGAACGGCTCTGAGTCAGAGAAGACGGAGAGATTGCCCAGGTGTCGATCCGTATTGCCGATGAGTTGTCCAAACGTGTCCAGCCAGCGGGCAGTGCGAGCGTGTCCCTCCAGCAGCCGGCCGTCTGCGTGAAGCTTCAGGGCGACCTTGGTCCAACTCACGCCAATGCTCTTGTGAGTGTCTAAGCGCGCTCAACTTTCCTTCAGCGAACACTCGGCGCTAAACAAGCAGCCAAGCTGGCGGCGGTGATTAGCTTGGCCGCGTGAATCGACTGAAACAGGTGGCGCTGGCGGCAGGTGGCACGCTCATGGGCTTTGCGCTGGTGCAGGAGGTTCGCAACCGCGCGTCTCGCAAGGACCCCATAACGGCCCTCAACGATTCTCTGCAGAGCGGGGTGGACGGCGTCGCCAACGCATTGTTTCAGAGCACGGGCTTCGAGTTCTGTGAGGGCAACCGGGTTGACTGGTTCAACGACGCGGCGATCTTCGACGGGCTGCGCGAGGGAATCGAGGGCGCGCGCGATTCGATCCACGTCGACACGTACATCTGGAAGAAGGGGCGGACGGGCGAAGCGCTCTTGCAGCAGGTGGTCGCCGCGGCAAGGCGGGGCGTGAAGGTTCGCGTGATGGTGGACCCCATTGGCAGCGAAAACTTCGAGGATGTGTTCTGTCCTCGCCTTCGCGACGCGCGCTGTGAGGTGCTCTACTTTCGTCCTCCGCACCTCAAGCCGCTCAAGGCGTGGGGTCGTAATCACCGCAAGCTGTTCATCCTCGACAACCGGGTCGCTTTCACTGGTGGCTTCGGCGGGGGCGATGAGTGGTGGGAGTGGCGCGACGCGAACGTCCGCATGGAAGGGCCGGTGGTTCGGCAAATGCAGCAGGCGTTCGCGGCGCACTGGCTGGAAGTCGGCGGCGGATTGCTTCCGTCGCACGAGCTGACGCGCTCGGCGCCGGCGGGAGGCTCGCGGTCTTGCTTCGTGGCCAGCACGGACGTGAAGGGCCACTCCAACGCGCACTGGGTGACGTCCATCACCATCGCGGCCGCGCAACGTCTGCTCTTGATTGCCAACTAGTACTTGATGCCGCCGCCTTCGCTATTTGTTATGCTCGAGGATCGCGCCGCGGCGGGCGTGGACGTGCGGGTGCTGCTGCCGGGAAAGCACATCGATCACTTCTGGATGAGGGCGCTCCAGAAGGTCCGCTACGGTTCGCTGCGTAAACGCGGGGTGCGGCTCTTTGAGTACGAGCCTTCGATGATGCACGCCAAGACGGCGTTGGTGGATGGTCGCCTTGTGGTGGTTGGATC
>JBQTKE010000682.1:0-26273 GCA_052386435.1 Myxococcaceae bacterium | reverse complement strand
GTTGAACGCGTCACGCACGGCCCCAAAATATCGGTCGTCCTCCGGCCTCTGTCCCTTCCAGAGCATCTCGTAGCGATCCGCGAGCGCATCCGCGTCTTCAAGGATCGCGCGCCAGAGCATGACGAGTGGTTCCAGCGAATCCGCGAGCTGGAACCGCCTGGCGAGCTGCGCCTTCGCGGCGGCCAAAGTGAGCGCAGCAGATCCGGCGAAAGGCTCGTGCAGGGTGCGAAAGGATTGCCCGACGACGGCGGCGAGGATGCGCGGTGCGAGTGCGCGCTTGCTTCCCTGGTACGGAATGGGATGGGGTAGGTTCACGGGCCGCCCTCCGTATAGCGCAGCCGCTCCCTGGACGCGGGCTGTACGTCTGGGTTTTCCGATGAGCTCAGTCAGGTCTAGGCGGATCTCTCAGCTCCGGACGGTGCGCGAACAACCAAGCAAGCGCCGCACTGTCGTCAACAAAGAACTCGCAACCGATGCCGGCACTCGCGGCGATGCGACGCATCTGCAGCTTGGGAAACGGATTTCGGGAGTCGACGAGGTAAGCAATCCGGGTGAGCCCGTGGCCAGCACACCAGAGCAAGGTGTCCATTCGCGCCTTCTGCACCTCAGGGTTCTGTGCCTGCGAGTGCCGGAGATCGCCGATGGCAAACCAAGGTTCTCCGACCAACAACGGTCCGACGAGAACACGGCCGCGTTCGTGGTACTCCATGGCGATGCTGATATCCCAAAGCCCCCACGGTCGGGTCCAGCAGAGGTGACGGGCCGGCTCCACAATCACCTCGAACCCGGCGTCGGGTGTGCCGAACTTCATTCGGGTCGGTGGATTGGGAGAAAGAGTCATGGTCATCCTCGCGCCGCAGACAGCCCGCGAAAGACCCCAAGATCATAACAATCACGGACGGTGGGGCGCAGTCCTGCCCCAGCCCCGGCTTCCCCACCCGACCCGAGGGCGGTAGGTAAACAGTCGATGGACGCGCGCACACCCAATCGCTCGGCAGAGAACAATCCGCGTGGGGCAGTGATCAGCTGGATTCTCTTCTCATCCGCGGCCCTCAGCCTCTGTATCGCCGGCTTGGGCGCTTTGGTAGGTGACACCCAGGCCAGGCCGTCTGTGGCTGGGCTGACCCTGCCCGTTCTCCTGGTTGTAGGGGGCACTGTCGCGCGGGTGCTCCAAGGCACTCAGCTGCGCGCGCTGATGGTGCTGATTGGCCTGGCCAGCTTGGCGCTCTGCGCTTGGAGCGCGATCCACGGGAGTGAAGACCTGTTGGTCATCCTGCTGCTCACCCCACTTGGCGTCACCATCATCCTTCCCGAAGAGCGCCGGGTCGGAATCTTATTGGGGCTGGCCTCCATGATCGCGGTGGCCGTCGCGACCTCGTGGATAGATCCCTCCAAGCGGATCGTCTGGATCGCCCAAAGCCTCACCATGATTGGCTTGGCGGAGCTGGCCAGCCACCGCTTGCGTGGACTTAGCAAGTTGATCCGCGCCGAATCCGACGAACGCTTCTCAGAGCTCACGCGGGCGCTCGCGGAGACCAGCAAGAACTTCCTACGGCTGCCGGACGAAGCGTCGGTGTACCGCCTGGCGCTGGAGGCGCTCCGTCAGCAGGGAATGCTGGCGCACGTCTCCAAGCTGGAGCCCGAGGGACTGCGGGTGGTCGCACACAGCCTCGAGCCTCAGGCGACGCCGGAAGTGAAGACGCTCTTATCAGAGCTGATGAAGCCCAGACCGCTCTCATCGCTCCCCTTCCTCAAGCCGCTGTTCGAACGCGAGCAGACGGTGTTTCACCCCAACGTGCACCTGCGCATTGACGAGTCGTTCTCCGAGATCGCGACGATCGCCAAAGCCATCTGCCCCCGCCAAGGACTGGACGCGCCCATCGTCGTGCGCGGCATGGTCTACGGGATGCTCTCGGCGCAAGCGGACGATCTGTTCCGCACCAGCACCGCCACTCTGGAGCTCTTCGCCGGTCACATTGGCGCGGCGGTGGAGAACGCGCACCAACACCAAGCGCTGGCTGAGCAGTTAAACAAGGTGACCGCACTGCAGAAAGAGGTCGTCGCGCAGGCGCGGCTGTCGATGTTGGGCGAAGCGGCCGCGGTGGTCTCTCACGAGATTCGCAACCCCCTTGGGGCGATCGTCAACGCTGTTCACCTGCTGCGGCGCGGGAAACCCCGCGCGGGCTCGCTCACGGACCTGCTCTCGATGATCGAGTCCGAAGCGATGCGCTTGGACAAGCTGGTCAACGATCTGCTGCTGCTCGCACGCCCGCTGGAGCCGCGGCTCAAGCCGGTTGAATTGGGTTGGCTGGTGGAGCGCTCGATCGTCCTACTGGATTCGTACGAGCAGGTTCGCTTGCGGTTCAGCGAGCCTGGCAAGACCGAGCTCTGGGCCATTGGGGACGAAGATCAGCTGCAGCTCGCGGTGGGCAATCTGCTCAGCAACGCGCTGGATGCTTCGCCTGCTCAAGGACAGATCGACGTGGTCTTGGGCCTGGAAGGAGGCCGGCCCACGATTGCAGTCGAAGACCGCGGCTCAGGGATTCGCGAGACGGACCTGAACCGCATCTTCGAACCGTTCTTCACCACCCGCGCCACGGGTACGGGCCTGGGTCTGGCGATCGTGAAGCGGGTGGTTCAAGCGCATCAGGGCTCGATCGTCGTCTCGAACCCTGCGGCAGGTGGAGCGAGATTCGCGGTCTCGCTCCAAGCCGTGAGCTGAGCTTCAGCCGCCGTCTCGGAGGACTCGCCGCCCCTCGCCAACTGGGTTGACGGGAGATAGCGCGCGCGACGAAAGCGGATCGAGGTATGAAGCGCTCCGCGGAGCCCTTCGATGACGATCTCTTCGGCGACTGGGAAACTTCGAGCGTGCGGGCGAACCCTGCGAACCGCCGCGGTGACGGGCCTTCGAGCAATCGCACTCCGAGTGGCTTTAGCGGTGCTCGCGGTGGTTTGCGCAGCGTGGGTGGTGCTGCTGCTTCGACCGACGTCGGAGACACCCCCTCACCCGCTTCCAGAAGCTCCGGTGGCGGTCGTCAAGCCCGCGACGCGAATGGATCCGTTCGCTGCTCAAGTGAAGCTGTTGTCCACCGCGCTGAGACAGCTTCGGCAGCTCGAAGATCCGCGCCTCGCGCTTGAGACTTTGGAACCCTACGTCTCCCGCTATCCAAACGGACCGCTGCTCGCGGAGGTGCGCGCCGTTCAGGCCGAGGCGTATTTGGAGCTTGATCAGAGCGCTGCCGCGCTGGCCTTATTGGACAGCGTGGAGGCGATGCGGCTCCCTCGGAACGCTCCCCACCCGCATCGAGCGAAATTGCGCGTGCTGCGTGGAGAAGTTTTGGCGCAGGAAGGACGCTGCGCGGACGCGATCGCGGTATTCAGCGACGTGGCTCTGCAAGAGCTTCACCTCGCTCAGCGCGCTCTCTGGGGAAAGGCCCAGTGCCAGCACGACGAGGGAAAGATGGCCGCATCCCGTGCGACCTTGCGCGAGTTGGTGAAGAGATTTCCCGAGGGAGATCTCGCCGGACGCGCGCGCGAACAACTGCGCGACTGAAAGGAAAGACCCAGGTTACGGCAGAAGATCATCCCGCTCCTGTGTGACGCCGCGTTCAGACGACGGTTCCCAGCAACGCGATCAGTGCGATCCGCCGGAGTAGACGCGGCGGTTCTCCTGTACGCCGGCGAATCTGAACTCCCCCTCCGGCGCCTTGCCTTGCAGCACCGCATCCGACGGGAGCGCAAGGATGCGCTCGTACTCGTCGATGCTCACGCGCTCGCGGCGATCCAGAAGAGCGTCGGCCGCGGTCGCCGCCATGCGCGCGGAGGCGTTCTTGCCAACCACGCCCGAAAAGAACTCGCTGGAGCAGCCGCTACCGTACGAGAAGAACCCCAAGCGCTGACCCACGAGCATCTCTGCTTGCGACTGAAGAAGACCGGTGAGCCCCAGGTAGAGCGCGGCCGTATACGCGTTGCCGATTCGCGCGCACAGATCCAGCGATGGCTCCACCTGCTGCCGGAAGCTCTCCGCGGCGGCAGTCGCTTCCACCTCTTCCTCCTGAAGCTCCAGCTTTCGACCCAGACGATCTTCGAGATCGACGCGACGAACCTGTGCGTGCGCCTTGCGAGCCATCTTGCAAAACGGAACGTGGAAGATGAGCCGCGAGAGCTGCTCGCTGGGAACTTCGGTGCCAGACCGAAGCACCTCGCTCGCGACAGCCTTTTGACGCCACGTGCGATACGCACCGGACACCGCCTGCAGGTAGCACTCCACGGAATAGTGACCGTCTACCAGCGCATCGCGGCTGCCGATCGGACGCCAAAAGTCGTGAACGTGCGCGCTGTGGTTGCCGCTGAGGCCGAGATCCAGCTCCAACACCTCCGGCTGCGCGGAGACCAGGAGCGCCACCGCGCCGCCCCCTTGCGTCGGCTCGCCCGCGGTGCGCGCCCCATAGCGAGCGAGATCCGCGCAGATGACCAACGCGCGACGACCCGCACCCACGCCTGAAGCAATCCACTCCACCGCCGACATCAGCGCTGCCGTGCCACCGAAGCACGCATGTTGAACGTCGAAGGTGCGGACGTTCGCGGGAAGCTGGAGAAGACCATGCACGAAAGAAGCGACAGGCTTCGAGTGATCCACGCCGGTCTCGGTGCCCACCGCGAGCATTCCGATCTCTTCTCGCCTCACGCCCTGAGCAAGCACCCGTGCGGCAGCGGTTGCCGCCAACGCCACTGTGTCCTCGCCCGGTTCAGCGACCGCCATCTGCCGTGCGCCGAGGCCCACCGTGTACTTCTTTGGGTCCACGCCGCGGGCGGTCGCCAGGTCTTCGATCTCGATGTAACGGTGCGGAACCGCCAGCCCAACCGCTTCAATCCCAACGCGTGCGCGCATCACTGCTCCTGGGCCTAGGCATACGTCCGGCCAAAAAAGGAGCGCACCCTAGGCGCTGCGACGCGTCGCGTCAAGTCTGTTTCCCAGCGCCAGCCTCCGCTGCGCTCAATCCTTCGCGCAGGGAAGATTCGACCGCCATGGGGCTCAATCTTTTCGCCTTTCGCACGCCGCCATCTCAGGATGATTAACGCCTTGAAGAACGACCTTGAAACTCGCCCGCGCGGAATTCTCCTATTCACTCAGGGAGCGGCCCTCAGCGCGGTGATCGGCGGAGTCTGCGGCGCGGCGTCGGCGCTCTTCTTGTGGCTGCTCGATCGAGCAACGTCGTTTCGCGAGCAGCACGAGGCCATCATTTACGCGCTGCCGGTCGCGGGTCTGGCCATTGGCTGGATCTACGAACGTTTCGGCGAATCGATCCGCGCCGGCAACAACCTCGTCATCGACACCATTCATGACGACGGACCTGAAATTCCCTTGCGCACGGCGCCGATGGTGCTGTTGGGCACTGTGCTCACGCACCTCTTTGGCGGAAGCGCCGGGCGCGAAGGCACCGCTGTGCAGATGGGCGCCAGCCTCACCGATTGGCTCGCGCACCGTCTTCGTCTCGATCGCGACCTGCGTCGTCAACTGCTCGCGGCGGGTGTTGCTGGCGGCTTCGGGTCCGTCTTCGGCACGCCCATCGCGGGCGCCGTGTTCGGACTCGAGTTTGTTGTTCTGGGCCGAATCGAATACCGCGCGCTGCTCCCGGCATTGATCGCGGCCCTCGTCGGCGACTGGATTACGCGAGCACTCGGCATCGTGCACACGGCGTATCCCTCTGGAGCGGGCCTCCCGCTCTCACCTACCGTCTTTGGCAAGTGGATCCTTTTTGCTGCTGCTGTCGCGCTGGTCACCGTCGTTTTCATCGAGCTCACCCACCTCATCAAGAAACAGAGCGAGCGCTACGTGAAGCGACTTCCCCTTAGGCTGTTCGTCGGCGGCACCACCGTGGTGCTGCTCTGGCAAATGCAGGGCACCAACGATTACCTGGGCCTGGGCGTGCCGATGATCGTTCGCGCTTTCAGCGATCCTTCACTCGCCTCGTACGCCTTCGGATTGAAACTCTTGTTCACCGCGGTCACGTTGGGCGCAGGTTTCCTCGGCGGCGAAGTCACCCCGCTCTTCTTCATCGGCGCCGCGCTGGGAAACGTACTGGCGCAGTTGCTGGGCTTGCCACTGGAGTTGGGAGCGGGCGTGGGGATGACAGCAGTCTTCGCCGCTGCCGCGAACACACCTCTCGCATTGACCCTGATGGGGATTGAGCTTCTCGGTGCATCGGCACTTCCGCACGTCGCCCTCGTGTGCGTCGTGGCGTATCTGCTCACGGGTCGCCGCAGCATCTACTCCGCACAGCTGAACAGGCCGCCGAATGGCAAAGCCGCGGCCTCCCCGCGCTGACACTCGGGACGTGGCAGCTCCAGGGCCGCCACCGTCAGGAGCAACGCCCATTGGCAACGAGACGGTCACGACCGCGATGGCGAGGGAAGACGCATGGCGTGAAACGTCGCACGAGCCGCTCACGGGCGAATGTGGGCACGCTCGCGTACGCTTGGCTGCTGTCACAGCGGGCACAAGTGAGCGAGCAAGGTGGCGATTTTGGAACCACCCTGTTCATCTGTTCTCCTGAGTGATAAGCGTCACGTACCGCACAATTTTCGCGGTCGGACCCATGCCCCTCCAGCGCGCGAACGAGATCAGCGGCCGACCAATGGCTTTGGCCGGCTTCACACCAGAGTCGACGCCCTCTGCGAAGGCTACGATCTGGGCGGTCGAAGACAGCCCGCTGCTGCTCGACACGCTGACGGCTTCCCTTTCGGGCCGTTATCAGGTCGAAGGATTTTCGGATGGGGAATCGCTGCTCGAGGCGATCGCCACGCGGCGGCCGGATCTGCTCCTCCTTGACTGGCAGCTGCCTGGGATCTCCGGGTTGGAGGTTCTGAAGTTTCTCCGTGGCAGTTTCGATGAAGTCTCCTTGCCGGTCTTAATGCTCACCACGAAGGGCGCTCACGAGGACTTGATCGCGGGGCTGTCCGCCGCGGCGAATGACTACCTGACCAAGCCGTACGACGAGCCAGAGCTGTTGGCGCGAATCAACACCTTGATCACCGTCCGGCGAACAGCCGCGGAAGCAGAGCTCGCGCGGCAGAAAGCAAAGGAGAGCGAAGAGCTCCTGCGCATGGTTGTGGAGGCCGCTGGCGCAGGCACCTGGGTCTTGGATGCGAAAACAGGTCGAATCGGCGCGGACGAACGGTTCCGGCGCCTCTTCGATCTGCACGAAGGCGAGACGTTCTCACTCGAGAAGGGACTCGCGATCATTCACCCGCTCGACAGCGCTCGGGTGGCGGCCGCGGTCTCAGACGCGCTCTCCGGGAAGAATGGCGGGCGCTACCACGCGGAGTACCGGACGCGGACCAAGGCGGGCGTGATCCGGTGGGTGGAGGCGCGCGGACACGTTGCGCCGGGCCAGGATGGGAAAGGGCTGCGGCTGCTTGGAACGGGAATCGACATCACCGGGCGTAAGAGGGCCGAAGCAGAGCGCGAAGTGTTGTTGTCCGCAGCGGAGCGCAAATCCGAGTTCGAGCAGCAGCTGATCGGGATTGTTTCACACGATCTTCGCAATCCCATTGCCGCGATCTCCATGTCCGCCGCGCTGATGCTGCGTCAAAACGACCTGGACCCACGTCAGCGAAAATCTTTGGACCGAATCGCGACCTCTGCGGGGCGAGTCAACCGGATGATTCGCGACCTGTTGGACTTTACGCAGGCGCGGCTGGGAGGCGGTCTTCCCATCACGCGCGCGCCCATGGACCTCCATGCGCTGATTCGGCAGCTGGTCGCCGAGACGCAAGACGCAATGCCCGAGCGTGAGATCCAACTTGTCCAGTCAGGCGATGGCGCTGGGAGTTGGGATTCCGATCGGGTCGCACAGGTGACGACCAACCTGATCAGCAACGCCCTTCACTACAGTCCTGCGTCGTCTTCCATCCGCGTGACAACGCGGGGACATGAAGCAGACGTCGTGCTGGAAGTTCTCAACGGCGGAGCGCCCATTCCGGATTCGGTGCTTCCTCGCCTGTTCGAGCCGATGCAGCGCGGTGAAGTCACCGACAGCACGAGCCGGAGCGTTGGTCTCGGTCTCTACATCGTGAAGAACATCGTTGAGGCCCACGGGGGCTCGGTGACGGTGAGCTCCAACGAAGCGCAGGGCACCACCTTCGTGGTTCGGCTGCCCCGCGCTCGGTAATCCTCGGTGACCAAGGCCCGTGCCTGTGCGCGGCGACGTCCACTCCGTTCACGTTGGTTCCACTTACAGACAGAAGAAACTATCCGCGCATGTTGGCGATGATGGCCATCGCCGCGTCGTGCCGCATCTTGGCGATGTTGGAGAGCATGGCCGCCAGCTCTGCGATCTTCGCCAGCTTCTGCTGAAGCTTGAAGCGCTCCGCCGCTTCCGGGTCTTCCTCCTTGAGCTTGTTGTAGAGGCTCGACTCAGTCGGCGAGAGGTCGAGCGAGGTGATGGCATCGAGGTCGACCTCGTCCGCGATGGCGGCGCTCGACTTGGATGCGATTCCCGACGCGACGCGTGCGCCCTTTGCCTTCGACGGTGTCGTCGCAGCAGTCGTTCTGGACTTGGACGCCGTGCTGGAGGCAGGCATCGCACTGGAGCGCGAGGCCTGGCCCGCGAGGTACGCCGCTGCGCTGGTAGGCAAAGGATTGTTCGCCGCCGACGTCGCCACGGTGAGGAAGCGAGTCGAGGCGCTGCGGGTTCCCTCAGACCTGGTGCTTTGGTCCGCGCTCTTCGAACCCTCGGCGTAATTGGCGCTCTGCGAACCGTGCAGGTCTGCGTGCTTGGCCTCCTCCGAAGCTTCCGCGTGCGCGGCGGTGGCTCCAGCGAGAAAGCGTCTAGCCGCTTGAGGAAATTCAGAGAAGAGCTGCTCGGAACCATGCTGCTCGGGTCCGAGCTGTTCTCCGTCGCTCGCCGACGCCGGAGTCTCCGCTGAGGAGAGCTCCGACATCAGCTCGCCGTGCGCCGACTGATCCAGCAAGGAGTGAAGCGAGTCACCCAGCTGCTCCGCTTCTGCCATCTGATTCAGCGCCCTGAGGTTGCCGCTCTCTTCGTGAATCTCCTCAAGCGCTTCATCCAGCATGAACGACGACGAGCTGATGTCCGGCTCGAAGTCAGAAGAGCCTTCGCTTTCCGGCGACTCGAAGCCCGCCTCATCCAACAACTCGCCCACATCGCCGTTGCCGTCATCGATCGCTTCGCGCAGCGCCTGAAGGCGTTCAGAGGGCGAAGGGAGATTCACCGTCTTGCCGTCGACGTTGACGGAGCGTGACATCGTCTCCGCGCTCGAATCGAATTGATCCTCCGTCGCCGCGCGCGCATTTGCATCCGGAACCAGATGCGACAGCTTCTCCAGCGGACTCGGAAGATTGCCTGGGCGGGTCTCTGCGGTGGGGGCCGACTTCTGGCCGATCGCGGAGAACGCCGAAAGGACCTGTTGAAGGAGCTCTGAATTGCGTTGCGTGACCTGGGGACGAATAACCTGCTTCTCGATCCCGGGCGCGGGGGTCGAGGAAGAGGTGGCCGGGCGGGGTTGAACGTTTGAGTCGACTTTTCTGAGTGTTGACATCTCGCCTCCTGGGTACACGGAACCCAGCGGACAAGGTTCAGCATCAAGTGGGCCAAATCTAACCTCGCGAAAGCCCACTGATTGAGGTGAGCGGAGGGTGCCTACTGGAGGCAGCAGCCCTGGACCGTCGATGTCTCAGCCTTTGGGGCGGTTGCCCTGGAGCCCCAGCAGGCGAACCTCGTGGCGGAGGACTTGTTGGCACTTGGAACGTTTCCAAGATCACACCTTGCACACCAAGGCGATGACGGAGAAGTTGAAGCGTGGCCCGGAGGGCGCCGGTGACGCGGAACGTTGAGCACTTCGCCAAGACACAAGCGCCGGATCTGTCGATGCTCATCGGAACCGCGCGCCTCGACCTCATCCATCGCGGTCGCCGGCACACGGTGTACCGAAGCAGGCTCGAAGACCGAGCCATCATCGTAAAGGTGACCGCGGCTGAAATGCCGGCCGCGGTCGCCATTGCTTCCTTACAGCATGAGTACGAGCTCCTACGCGCGGTCGACATGTCGGGCGTGGTGAAGGTGCTGGAGCTCGCTCGCACCGCGGCTGGACTCGCGCTCGTCATGGAAGACGCCGGGCCGCAGAACCTCGCCGGGCGCCTCCAGGCGGGGCTGCTCTCTATAGGAGAGTTCCTGGAAATTTCTCTCCAGCTCGCTAAGGCGGTAGCGCGCCTTCACGAAGCGCGCATCGTCCATCGCGACATTCACCCTTACAACATTGTGTGGAACGCGGAGAAGCGGCTGGCGACGCTCGCCGACCTTGGGATGGCAACCACCTTGTCTGGATTGACCGTCGAAAGCGCCAGCGCCGCTCATCTCAAAGGAACCCTGCCTTACATGTCCCCGGAGCAGACAGGGCGCACCGGGAGATCGGTGGACGCACGGACGGACTTCTATTCTCTCGGCGCGACCTTCTACGAGATGCTCTCCGGCTCGCCTCCCTTTAAGGCCCAGGAGCCAATTGAGCTCGTTCACGCGCACTTGGCGCGCCGCCCCAGACCGCCTCATGAAATGAATTCGGAGGTGCCACTCGTTCTCTCAAGGATCGTCCTCAAGCTCCTGGAGAAGGAGCCGGAGCAGCGCTACCAAACGGCGGAAGCGCTCGCGGCCGACTTGCGGGAAGCCAAGAACCAATGGGCGAAGACCGGAACCGTCGTTCCGTTTCCGCTGGCGTACCACGACGTGCCCCGAGAGCTCAGCATCCCCGACAAGCTCTACGGAAGAGCGGCGGAGCTCCGAGCTCTTCAGGAAGCGTTCGTGCAGGCGTGTGAGGGCAGACGGGAGCTTGTTCTCGTCACGGGTGCCCCGGGAATCGGCAAGTCGGCCCTGGTCAGCCATCTCGAACGATCCGTGACCGAGCGCCGGGGGCTCTTCATCGCCGGTAAGTTCGATCAGCTCCAACGCAGCGTGCCCTACGCCGGGTTGGCGCAAGCGTTTCGGATGTTGGTCCGGCAGCTGCTCACGGAGTCAGAGTCGGCCCTTTCGGTGTGGCGGGAGCGCATCCAAGCCGCGGTTGTTCCCAATGGACAGGTTCTCATCGAAGTCATTCCGGAGGTCCAGGGCATCATCGGTCCTCAGCCTTCTGTCCCAGAGCTCGGCCCGGTCGAGTCGAGGAACCGATTCAACCTCGTCTTCACGTCCTTCCTCCGCACCTTGGCGCGACCAGAACACCCGTTCGCGTTGTTCCTGGATGACCTTCAATGGGTGGACGCCGCTTCGCTGCAGCTGCTCGAACAGTGGATGGGGGATTTCGAGAACCGGTACTTGCTTTTCCTGGGCGCCTACCGTGATGCGGAGGTCGGCCCGGAGCACCCGCTGACGCTGTCTCTCGCGGAGATGCGCGGCGCGGGACTGAAGATGCAGGAGATTCGTCTCAGGCCTATCGGTCGTGAAGACGTGGCGCAGCTCATCGCCGATGCGCTCAAGCAAGAAGTGATCAGGGTACGTCCACTCGCCGACCTTGTGGCCAAGAAGACCGCTGGCAACCCGTTTTTCGTTCGACGCCTGCTTCACGTGTTCTACGCCGAGAAGTTGATTCGCTTCTCACGCCAAACGCGCACGTGGGAGTGGGACCTGGCCAAGCTCGAGCAGGCCCCTTTGAGCGACAGCGTGCTCGACCTGATGGTGCAAGCCATTCATCGCCTCCCCGAGGAGACTCGGAAGCTGCTTGAAGCGGCGGCCTGCATCGGGCACCGCTTCGACTTGGGCCAGCTCGCTGAAGTGACGGGGCTTGCCCGGACAGCTGCGACCCGTCGGCTGTGGCCGGCGCTGGAAGACGGCCTTCTTGTACCGCTCGGCGAAGCGTACAAGGCGCCGCGGCGCGAAGGCCCCATGGACGACAGCCTCGGCGAGCTTCCCGGGCTGGTGCAGTTCGTTCATGACCGAGTCCAGCAGGCGGCTTACTCCCTCTTGACGGCGGAGCGACGGCAAGCGCTTCACCTCGACATCGGGCGTCGACTCCTCCGAAGTGCTTCGAACGGGCCACTCGAGGAACGCCTCTTCGACGTGGTTGACCAACTGAACTTAGGGGAGGCGCTGGTCAGGGACCCGGCGGAGCACCTCAACCTCGCAGAGCTGAACCTCGCGGCAGGGCGCAAGGCGAAGGCATCGGCTGCGTACCAAGCAGCGGTTGACTACCTGACCGTCGGCAGGCGGCACCTCCCAGACGAGGCTTGGGAAAAGCATCCCCAGCTGACCTTCGCACTTCACCGTGAGTTCGCCGAGTCCGCGTACCTCGCGGGTCAGCACGCCACCGCGGAAGAGCTCACTCAGGCAGCCATGGAGCATGCGCCTTCGAAGATCCTCAAGACAGAGCTCTACAGCCTGAGCGCTCTCGCGGCGACGGTCGCGGGGGACTACGCGCGCGCTCTGGAGCTGGGACGTGAAGGGCTGGCCCTCTTTGGTCTCGACTGGCCTCGCGAAGGACTCTCCGAAGCGATTGAGGCCGAGGCGACGGCGGTGATGAAGAACCTCGGGGGAAGGCGAATCGAGGACCTCGCCCAAGAGCCCGAAGTCGCAGACGAAGAGACCCGCGTGTGCATGCGGCTGCTTTCAATGATGGGGCCGCCCGCCTACTTTTTTTCTGATTCGAAGGTCCTTCAGTTCGTCGTGATGCGCCTGGTTAACTTGTCGCTCGTCCAGGGGCCCTCCGTGTACTCGGCCTATGGCTACACGTTCTACGGCGCTCTTCACCACCTCCGCACTGGCGATTACGAGACGGGGCACGCCTTTGGGCGGCTTGCCCTCGCGCTGGCTCGGCGCTTTGGGCACCGGGGCGAGGAGAGCCGGACGCTGGAGGTCTTCGGCCTCATCGTGAACCCATGGAGGGCTCCGCTTCGCGGCAACGTGGCGCTTTTCAAAGAGGGATACCTCGCCGGGGTCGAAGCCGGTGAGCTGCAATACGCGGCCTACAACCTGGTCGCCCTTCTCATGAATGGCCTCTCGCTCGGGACTCCCTTCTCTGAATTTCTGAAGGACATCGAGGTGAGCTTCGAGTTTTCGAAGAAGCACAAGAACAAGACGATGCTCGAGCTCACCATCGCCTTCCGGCAAGGCGTGCGGAACCTCACTGGACGAACGAGGAGTCGGGCAACCTTCGACGACGATGACTTCGAGGAGGCACGTTATGTCGTTGCGGCGAAGGACGATCTGACCGCCCTCGCTTTTTACTGGGTCATCCGGCTCCAGGCGGCCTACCTCTTCGAAGACTACGAAGGTGCGAGCAAGTATTCGAAGGCAGCAAAGAATGTGCTCGCTTCCGCGATGGGGATGGTTATCGAGGCCGAGCATGTCCTCTACACGGCGTTGACACTGGCGGCCGTGTACGAGACGGCGCCGGAGGACGAACGGCCTGCGCTGATGACAGCGCTTGAAGCCCAGAAGGCCAAACTCACGACCTGGGCCAAGCATTGTCCGGAGAACTTCCGCCACAAGGAAGAGCTCGTCGGGGCGGAGCTGGCGCGGCTCCGCGGAGACTTCTGGCACGCCCTGCGGCGTTACACCGAAGCCATAGAGGGCGCCGCGCGCGCGGGCTTCGCCCAGGACGAGGCGCTCGCGAACGAGCTTCGCGGCCGGTTCGAGCTTGCTCATGGAGAGCCCCGGGTGGCGAGCCTGTACCTTCGCGCCGCCCACGAAGGCTATTTGCGATGGGGCGCGAGCGCGAAGGCGCGCGCCATCGAGGAGGCGCATCCGGAGCTCGTCGTGTCTACGGAGATGAGTGGGACGGGCAGCCAATCTTCAGCTCGACAGCTCGCGCTCGACACACTTGGGCTGATCAAGGCTTCTCAGGCGATCTCCGCAGAGACAGCTCCTGCGCGGCTCTTCGAGCGGATCCTGCGAATCGTCGTGGAGATCGCCGGAGCCCAGAAGGGCGTACTGCTGCTGGGAGAACCGGGAGCGCTCACGGTGCACGCGCGCGTGGCTGCGGAAGACAGAGCGACCACCTTGCTCGCGTTGCCACTGGCGGACGCCAGCGAGATCTGCCGGTCGATTGTCCGCTACGTCGCGAGGCTCAAGGAGCCGCTGGTGCTCGCTGACGCGGCGGTGGAAGGACAGTTCTCCACGGACCTGGAGGTGCGGCAGCTTGGGGTTCGTTCTGTCGTCTGTGTGCCTCTAAAAAAGCAGGCCAAGGTCGTAGGCGTTCTTTATCTGGAGAACAACGCGATGGCCGGCGCATTCACGCAGGAGCGCGTCGAGGTGGTGCAGGTCCTCGCGGCGCAGGCGGTGATTTCGCTCGAGAACAGCACGTTTCTGCTGGAGCGCGAGCGCGCCGGGCAGACCGCCCGTTTTCTCGCTGCCGCTGGAGCCGCGCTCGTGGAGTCGCTGGACTACGCCGCCACGCTGGCCAGAGTGGTTCAGCTCTCGGTGCCCACGTTCGCGGATTGGTGTTTCCTCGACCTGGTTGCAGAGGACGGCAGCGTGCGGCGGGTCGAGATTGCCCATGCGGATCCGGCCCACGCCGAGCTCGCCCGAGAGGTGAAGCGCTTTACCGCAGTGCCTGGGGGTAACCGGCAGCATCCTCCGACCCAAGCCCTCGTCGAGAGTCAGCCGGTGCTTGTGGAGAACATCTCCGAGGAGCGAATGCGGGAGATGGCGCTCACTGGGGAACACCACCGCGTTCTCTTGACCATGCAGCCTCATTCCCTCATCTCGGCTCCGCTCGTTGCGCGCGGGCGCACGCTGGGCGTCTTGACGTTCATCGTCGCGCAGTCGGGCCGAGGCTACGACCAGGCAGACCTTGCCGTCGCGCGGGAGCTGGCGAAGCGGTGCGCACTGGCGATGGACAATGCCGCGCTCTATCGGGACGCGCAGGATGCAATCCGCATTCGGGACGAATTTCTTTCCATCGCTTCCCACGAGCTGAAGACGCCGCTGACTCCGCTGCAGCTTCAAATCCACACGCTCGAACGGCGGTTGCCGAAGTTGGTCACCAGCGAGGAGGGGGCGGCGTGGCTGTCAGAGAGGTTGGCAATTCTCCGCCGTCAGGGGCTGAGACTGGACAAGCTGGTCAGCGAGCTGTTGGACGTGTCGCGCATCGCCGGAGGGCATTTGCGTTTGGAGTTGGAGCGCGTCGATCTCTCGGAAGTCGTGGAGGAGATTGTGATGCGATTCGAAGACAGCGGGGAGATTGCCCGATCCACTTCGAAGGTGACCACGAACGTCGGAGAGCCTGCGATTGGAAGTTGGGACCGTCTCCGGCTCGAGCAGGTCATCACCAACCTTCTCGCCAACGCCCTCAAATACGGCGAAGGAAAGCCGGTCAACCTCAGCGTGAGTCGGAGCGACTCCTCCGCAACGGTGAAGGTGACGGACCACGGTCTGGGAATCGAACCCCAGCACCTTAAGAGAATTTTCGGACGCTTCGAACGCGCCGTCTCGGCCAGGCAATACGGCGGACTGGGTCTTGGCCTCTACATCGCGAACCAGATCGTGGAGGCGATGAGCGGTTCCATTCAGGTCAGCTCGGAACCGGGACGTGGCTCAACTTTCGCGGTGACGCTCCCGCTCACCGCGCAGAGCGCTGGTGTTGCCAAGACGAGGGAGCGCGGATGAACCGCGTCCAGACCGGAGATCGCACGTCCAAGCACATCCTGGTCGTCGATGACGATGTGGACATCCGCGCCACGCTCTCGGACTTCCTCGAAGATGAAGGCTACATCGTTGCAGCTGCCGCGAACGGGCGTGAAGCGTTGGCGTACCTGCGAGAGCACCCGTCTACCTCGGTTATTCTGCTCGACTTGATGATGCCGGTGATGGACGGGGTCCGGTTCCGCGCCGAGCAGAAGAACGACCCGAAGGTGGCCACCATTCCCGTGGTGGTCATGACCGCTCGCGGTGCGGTGGATCCCGGATCCCTCGACGTTCAAGATGTCATCGCGAAGCCGCTGGACCTGAGGAAGTTGGTGGGAGCGATACACCGCGCGTCGAAAAGAGACGAAAGCCGTTCAGCGAACGGAGCTGGCGCAGCGCTCGCGCCCGACGACTTCATCGCGGGTGGCGGCGAGATGGGCGCGCTTATGCGCTCGATGGACTGGTCAAAGACGGAGTTGGGTGCCATGGGCGACTGGCCCGTTTCGTTGCGGACCGTAGCGGGTTTGCTCCTCCGCAGCGGCTTCCCGATGCTCCTATGGTGGGGCCCCAACCTCATCCAGCTCTACAACGACGCGTACCGGCCCATCCTCGGTGACAAGCATCCGCGGTCTCTGGGGGCGCCAGGGGCCGAGGTGTGGAAGGAGATCTGGCCCGTGGTCGGTCCGCTCGCCGAAAGCATTCAACGCGGCGGCCCAGCCACCTGGAACGAGCACCTTCTCCTGCCGATTAACCGCAAAGGATTCCTGGAGGAGACCTACTTCACTTTCTCCTTTAGCCCCGTCCCGGAGCAGGGCGGCAAGCTGGGCGGAGTGCTGGTCACGTGTCAGGAGACCACGCACCAAGTGTTGGGCGAACGGAGGTTGCGCACGCTCCAGACGATTGCCGCCGCGTCCATCAAGGCCAAAGAGGCGGAAGAGGTCGCTCGCTTGGCTTTGCAGGCGGTCGCGAGCAATCCAAACGACGTGCCTTTCGCCTTGCTGTATCTGCTCGACAAGTCCGGCGAACGGGTGTGGCGGCAGGCCGTGGTGGGAGTGGACGAAAAGCTCGCCGGCCCGCCCTCTCTCCCGCTCAACGACGCGGAGAGTGATTGGCCGTTCCAGGAAGCGCTGAGGACGCGGCGTCCGGTCGAGATACCCCAGCTGAGCGAGCGCCTCCAGCCGTTGCTTCGCGGGTCAGGTGCTCCGTCGCCGACGCGAGGCATGGTGTTGCCCATCGAGGGTGCGCCCGGCGTCCCCCTGGCGGGTTTCCTGGTGTTGGGCCTTTCCGTCCAGCTCGAGCACGACGAGAACTACCGAGGATTCCTGGAGTTGGTCGCGGGACATCTCTCCAGCGCCATCCAGAATGCCCGCGCCTATGAGGAGGAGAAGAAACGCGCCGAAGCACTCGCCGAGATTGACCGCGTCAAGACCGCATTTTTCTCGAACGTGAGCCACGAGTTCCGCACGCCCCTCACTTTGATGCTCGGCCTTCTCGAGGATCAGCTGAACGGCGCCCGAGGACCCCTTCCCTCCGCGGTCCGCGAGGATGTTGAGGTGGTGCACCGGAATGCGGTGCGCCTGCTGAAGCTGGTCAGTACGCTCCTGGACTTCTCCCGCCTCGAGGCAGGACGCATCCAAGCGGTGTACGCCCCCACAGACCTCTCGCGTCTGACGGTTGACCTCGTCAGCGTCTTCCGCTCGGCGACGGACAAGGCAGGGCTCTCATTGAAGGTGGATTGTCCGCCGTTGCCGGAGAAGGTCTACGTCGACCGCGAGATGTGGGAGAAGATAGTTCTCAACCTCGTCTCCAACGCGTTCAAGTTCACTCTGGAAGGTGAAGTCGCCGTCTCTCTCCGCTGGGACAATGGCGCTGTGGCGCTCCAGGTTCGTGACACCGGGACGGGTATTCCCGCAGGAGACCTCCCGCACATCTTCGATCGGTTTCACCGCGTGCAGGGCGCGCGGGCAAGAACTCACGAAGGTTCGGGCATTGGGCTCGCCTTGGTCCACGAGCTGGTGAAGCTTCATCGGGGGACGGTCCGAGCCGAGAGTCGCATGGGCGAAGGGACGACCTTCGTGGTCTCCATTCCCACCGGGACGGCTCACCTGCCCAAAGACAGAATCGAAGCGAGCAGCACGTCGGCTTCCACGTCGGTCGGGCGGTCCGCTTTCATCGAAGAGGCCCTGAATTGGTTGCCCGAGGGCGACAAGAGCTCCCCACCTCTGGAGGGTGAACCCGCGTCGGATATCCCCGCGGCTTCGTCGCCCGCTGTTCCGATACCTGACGCGCTGGGAGAAGCGCGCATCCTTGTCGCGGATGATAACGCCGACATGCGCGAGTACGTGCGACGTCTTCTCTCCCAACATTGGGACGTCGAGGTCGTTTCGAATGGCGCGGCGGCTCTCTCGGCTGCCCGCACACGCCCACCGGCGCTGGTGTTGACCGACGTGATGATGCCGGAGCTCGACGGATTCGGGCTCCTGCGGGAGCTACGGGCCGACCCGAAGACGCGGACGGTTCCTCTCATCATGCTTTCGGCGCGCGCAGGAGAAGAAGCGCGGGTCGAAGGGCTTGAGGCGGGTGCTGACGATTACATCAGCAAACCGTTCAGCGCGCGGGAGCTCATGGCGCGCGTCGGCTCACAGCTCGCGCTGGCGAAGGTGCGGCGTGAGGCGAAGGAAGCCGAGGAGACGCGGCTTGCGGAGATGGAGCGTACCGTCCGATTCGCCGAGATGTTCGTGGGCATCCTCGGTCACGACCTGAGAAACCCCCTGTTCGCGATCAATACGGCGGCGAGCACCCTGCTGCGGAGAAGCGAAGGATTGGAGAAGGTTTCGAAGCCGGCGCTTCGCATCCTGACCAGCGCCGAGCGCATGCGGCGGATGATCGACCAGCTCCTTGACTTCACTCGGGCTCGGCTTGGGAGCGGTATCCCCTTGCAGCGAAGCTCGACTGACTTGGTCCAAGTCTGCCGCGCGGTAAAGGACGAGTTCGAAGGGTCCGCTGTTCAGCTCTTCCGCGAGGGAGATACCAAGGGAGAGTGGGATCGCGACCGGCTTGCCCAGCTTCTCTCGAACCTGCTGGCAAACGCGCTCGGACACGGTCCATCTGGCTCACAGGTCACGGTGAAGCTGGATGGATCTAGGCCCGATGTCGTGCGCCTTGAAGTCCACAACCAAGGGGTGATTCCGCCCGACCTGCTGCCAGTTCTCTTCGAGCCCTTTCGCACTGGCGACAAGAAGCTCTCACGTTCGAGTGGTCTCGGGCTGGGCCTCTTCATCACCCGCCAAATTGCCCTGGCACACGCGGGCAGCATCCGCGTCGAGTCGTCTGAATCAGGGGGCACCTGTTTCATTGTCGAGCTGCCCAGGAAAGGCGCTGAGACGGGACTGAGCGGGAATTCAGGACAGAGCTTCTCGGCTGCTTAGACACTTCGATCCGCTTCGATACGCGGCCAGCAGCAGAGGCCTTGACAGCTTGGGAGAGGAGATACATAGCCTTGCTGTTCATCACTCCGACCCTCGTCGCGTGAAACTGGCCCACGAGCTATTTCGGCGTCACCCGCCGAGAAAGGAGGCCGCGCGCGGTGGAACCATCGACGTTAGCAGCGTTGGCTCACGAAGAGGCCCATCTCCGGCGCAATGACCCGGCTGCCTTCTTGGGACTTTCCGTCGCCAGTCTGTTCGCCGTGCCGATGGTTGCTCAGTTTTCCCAGGCGCGGTTCCATGAGGCCATCGAAGCAGCCTGCGACGCCGAGGCTGCGGGCGCTGTGGGAAACCCGCGCATCGTCGCGATGGCGCTCGTCAATGTCGCTGCTCTCCAGCGTCAGTCCACGGAGGAGGAGGCGGCGATCGTGCCCGCCTATCGCTCTGTTTCAGTCGCAGCATGTCCACCACGCGGTGGAGACGCCGCTTCACCGCTTCTTCCAAATCGCAGGGAAGGACCTCCAGTGCGTTTGCGACGTCACCGTTCGCCATTTCCTACGACCATGGGTAGTAGTGCTGTTCTGGTGCTCCTCTTGTGTCCCCAGGTCTGGGCGCAGGATGTCCTCACCGAATCGGAGTACGTGGAGCGGGTGTTGGAGGCCAGCCTCGAGGCAAAAGTGCTCGAAGCGGAGGCCGCGCTGGCGCGCGCGGAGTCGGTTGGAGCGGGTGTTTGGCCCAACCCGTCTGTCGAGTGGGAGCGCCAGCCCAATCCAACCGAGGACCAGGTCGTCGGGGCGCAGCACGTCTTCGTCGCATCCATTCCACTGGTGCTCTCTGGAAGGCTCGGGCTCGAGGCGGACTCCGCGACCCGCGGGGCGGAGGCGGGCGAGGCGCGTTGGACACGAGCGCGCGCTGAGCTGAGGCGCGAAGCGACGCTCGCCTTCGCTTCGGTCCTCGCCGCAGCGGAGCGGCGCGCGCTGCTCCAGCGCTCTCTCTCGACACTTCAAGGGCTCACTCGCGTCATCGAGGCCCGTGAGAAGGCTGGAGAGGCCGCGGGGTATGACCGCACCCGCATCACCCTGGAGCGCGCCGTCGTGGAGGACGAGCTTCGGGCGGCAACTCTGGAGGAGCGGCGCGCGAAGAGGACCGCGCTTCGCCTTCTCGGACCGGGCGTGGTCGAGCTTCCACGGTTGAGCGGAGAGCTGGCTCCGAAGCGGGCGATGCCGGACACCGCCGTGCTGCTGAGAGAGCTCGCGAGTCGCAGTGACCTCAAGGCCCTCAAGCTCGATGAAGAGAGCGCGGAGCTGGCCAAGCGCGCAGCGGCCAGGAGTTGGATTCCAGAGCTGAGCGTCACCGCTGGCGCGCTGCTCCTCGAAGCGGCCCAGCCAAGTGCTCGCACTGGCTATGTCGTAGGCCTCGGTATCCCGCTTCCGCTCTTTGACCGTGGCCAGGGCCCGCGCGCGCGTGCGGAGGCCAGGCAGAAGCTCGCGGTAGCACGCTACGAAAGGCTGCTTCGGGTCGCGCGGGTAGAACTGGCCGCCACCGTGGACGAGCTGGCGGCCCGACGGGAGCGCCTTGAGCGCCACACGAGCGATGTCCTGGCTCGCGCTGAGGAGCTTCGCACCATTACGGCTGCCGGCTACAGGGGCGGCAGCGCTGACTTGCTCGCCCTGGTGGACGCGGAGCGCGTGGCACGAGAGGCCGGGCTCACCGCCGTCCACCTCACGTTCGAAGTCAACACGTCCGAAGCCGAGCTGCTGCTCATCGCCGGGGCGTACGACGCGGCTGGACACCGGAGCCCTCCATGAGGCTGTGCGTCTCTCTCCTGTCCTGTGCGGTGTTGCTCGTCTCTCCGGCTTGCAAGGAGCATGGCCACGAGGGTGGTGGTGGTCACGACCATCCGCACGACAAGAAATCGGGTGCTAAGGCCGAGCCTGAGCGGCCCGACCTCTCCGTCACCGTCTATCAGAGCGGCCTGGAGCTGTTCATGGAGTACCCCGCCCTCGTCGTCGGCCAGCCTTCACCCCTCGTTGCTCACTTCACGGATGCGCGAGACCCCAAAGCCTTTCAGGTCGTGAAGACGGGGCGTGTCACCGCGGTCCTTCTCTACGCCGATGGGAGTGAGGAGCGGTTTGTCGCCGAGAAGCTCTTGCGCGACGGCATCTTCAAGCCAGAGGTAAAGCCGACGAAGGCTGGGGATTCGACCTTGTCGCTGATTCTCGAGGGGGAGCAGCTCGCGGGCACCGTTGAGGTGGGGAAGGTCATCGTGCATCCGAACGTGGCCGCCGCTATCGCCGCCGCACCTCCAGAGGAGGGAGGTGAGGCAACCGTTCCGTTCCTCAAGGAGCAGCAGTGGAAGACTGAGTACGCAACAACTGTCGCTGAGCCTCGCGTGCTTCAAGGCGGCGTTCGCGCCAACGGTGAGCTCAAGGCGGTTGCGGGGCAGGCAGCTGAGATGTCCGCGCCCGTGGCCGGCCGCGTCCCGGTTGGCGAGCGCGTTCCCTCCTTAGGACAGGCGGTCAAGAAGGGTGAGCTGCTGGTGCGGCTGATTCCGACCTCGATGGCGAGCGGAACGGACTTGCCATCGGTAGAGCTGGAAGCGAGTCGCGCTCGCTCTGAGTTGGGTCTGGCCGAGCGCGAGCTCCAACGCGCGCAGGAGTTGCTCGCCGCCAAGGCCATTCCGGAGAAACAGGTGGACGCGGCGCGTGTTGGGCGTGAGATGGCCGCAGCCCGACTTGCCGCAGCCGAGCGTCAGCGATCGCTTTACCGCAGCACGCAGACGGGCACCCCGGGCGGCGGAGGCGGGTCCGCGTTTGAGCTGCGCTCACCTATCGACGGCGTCGTCTCCTTCGCCGAAGTGATGCCCGGAGCCGTTGTAGAGCCGGGGAAGCACCTCGTTTCGGTGGTCAACTCAGAGCGGCTCTGGCTCGAAGCGAAGGTCTTCGAGTCGGAGGCGCCTCGCATCGAGCGCTCACCGGGTGCGTCCTTCTCGGTGAGCGGCTTCGATCGCGACTTTACGGTCAATGAGCAGACTGGACGCAGGGTAGCCGTAGGGGCGGTGGTGGACAAAGCGACGCGCACCGTGTCGGCCATCTTCGAGCTCCCCAACCCAGGCGGCGTCCTCAAACCAGGTATGTTCGCCAAAGTGACCCTCTACACGGGGGAGACCGTTCGCGGCGTCGCCATCCCCGAGTCGGCCGTGGTGGATGACAACGGCAAGCCGACCGTGTTCGTGATGGATGGAGGCGAGTCGTTCTTCAAGCGCGTCATCCGGCCGGGGGTCCGCTCGGGTGGCTACGTCCAAGTTCTCGAGGGGGTGAAGGAAGGCGAGCGTGTGGTCTCTCGGGGCGCCTACGAGATGAAGCTCTCCACCGCCACCGGTGCCATCCCCGAGCACGGACACCAACACTGAGGCTGGGAAGGGTCCGCTCGACATGAACCGTCTGATTCACTGGTCCATCGAGAACCGCCTGCTGGTGGTCGCCGCGTCGGTCCTCCTGCTCATCCTCGGGCTGGACACCGCGCGGAAGCTGCCGATCGACGTCTTCCCGGACCTCACCGCGCCAACCGTCACCGTCCTCACCGAGGCCCATGGCCTGGCGCCAGAGGAGGTCGAGACGCTCGTGACCTTCCCGATTGAAACCGCGGTCAATGGCGCGACGGGCGTGCGGCGCGTGCGCTCTGCCTCCGGCGTCGGCATCTCCATCGTCTGGGTGGAGTTCGACTGGGGCACCAACATCTACACCGCGCGACAGGTGGTGAACGAGAAGCTTCAGCTCGTCGCCTCGCAGCTCCCCGCCGATGTCCCTCCTCCTTCGATGGCGCCCATCTCGTCGGTGATGGGGGAGATCCTCTTCCTGTCAGTCTCCTGGGACAAACAGGCGCGGCGCTCGGATCCCACAGGACGTGAGGCCCAAGCCATGGAGGCGCGAAGCGTGGCGGACTGGGTACTGCGCAAACGGCTGCTCTCCGTCGCCGGAGTATCCCAAGTCGTGCCTATCGGCGGCGGAGTGAAGCAGTACCAAATCCTGATTCGCCCCGAGGCGCTGCAGGCGCTGGACGTCAGCTTCGAGCAAGTCGTCAAAGCCCTACGGACCACGAATCAGAACGCGTCGGGCGGTTTCTTCGTCGAAGGAGGACAGGAGTACCTCCTTCGCGCCGTTGGACGGGCGCGCAGCGCCGAGGATCTCGGGAACACCGTCGTGACGGTGCGCGGAGGTCAGCCCATCATCGTCTCGCAGGTAGCGGACGTCCGGGTGGGACCGAAGGTCAAGCGCGGCGAGGGCAGTGCCAATGCGGAGCCGGCGGTGATTCTGGCGGTGATGAAGCAGCCGGACGCCAACACCCTCGAGCTGACACGCAGGCTGGATGCGGTGCTCGACGAGGTTCAGCCGACGCTTCCCAAGGGCCTAACCATCAACCGGCACATTTTTCGCCAATCGGACTTCATCCAGGACGCCGTAGGCAACGTGTCCGCGGCTCTCCGAGATGGAGCCATCCTCGTCGCCATCATCCTGTTCCTCTTCTTGATGAACGTCCGGGCGACTCTCATCTCGCTCGCCGCGATTCCCCTGTCGCTCGTCGTCGCTGTGCTCGCACTGAAGGGCTTCGGAATCACCCTGAACACGATGACCATCGGAGGCTTGACCATCGCCATCGGCGCCCTTGTGGACGACGCCATCATCGACGTGGAGAACGTCTTTCGGCGACTGAGGGAGAACGCGCACCTCCCCGAAGGGGAGCGGCCACCGGCGACGGAGGTCATCTTCCGAGCGTCGAAGGAGGTCCGAGTCTCCATCGTCTTCGCGACGCTCATCATCATCTTGGTCTTCATCCCGCTCTTCTTCCTCTACGGACTCGAGGGCCGGATGCTCGCGCCGTTGGGGCTGGCGTACATCGTGGCCATCGCCGCCTCGCTCGTGGTCGCGATGACACTCACGCCTGCGCTCTGCGCCTACCTCCTGCCGCGCGCGAAGTCGTTGGGCGATGAGGAGAGCCGCCTCCTGCGCTGGCTCAAAGCGCGGTACCGACCGATGCTTGCTTGGGCGCTCGCCCGGCCCAAGGGCGTGTTGGGTGGCGCGGCGCTGGCCTTCGTCGCCACCTTGGCCATCCCCCCCTTCCTCGGGCGCGCGTTCTTGCCTGAGTTCAACGAGGGGACGCTCACGTTGAACGTTGTCACGCTGCCGGGGACGTCACTCGAAGAGTCAGACCGGCTGGGGCGACGCGTGGAACAGGCGCTGCTCACCTTCCCGCAGGTCATCCACACTTCTCGCCGCACCGGACGCGCTGAGCTCGATGAGCACGCGCAGGACGTGAACGCGGCTGAGCTGGACGTCGGGCTGGACATGTCCAAGGGGAAGCTCAGCAAGGATGAGCTGCTCGAGGCGATGCGCAAGGCGCTTGCCCAGGTTCCAGGCGCGGTCGTCACCATTGGCCAGCCGCTCTCGCACCGCATCGACCACATGCTCTCGGGCACCCGCGCGAACATCGCGCTCAAGCTGTACGGCGACGACCTGGAGAAGCTCCGAGGCTTGGCCGAGCAGGTGAAGAAGGTGGCGGAAGGAACGCGTGGGGCCGTGGACGTCGCCATCGAGCAGCAGGTGGACATCCCAGAGGTAGAGATTCGAGCCGACCGCGACGCTGTCGCGAGGTATGGGCTCACCACCGGTGAGGTCGCCGAAGCTGTCGAGCGCGCGTTCGCGGGCCAGACGGTGGGCAGCATGCTGGAAGGTCAGCGCACGGTCGACCTTGTCGTCCGACTGGATGATGCCTCGCGCTCGGACTTGGACGCGCTCTCGTCGACGCTCATCGATACTCCCGCGGGCGGGCGAGTCCCATTGAAGATGCTCGCGACCTTCGTTCGTGAGAGCGGCCCAAACACCATCAGTCGCGAGAACGTCCAGAGGAAGATGGTGGTGCAGGCCAACGTCGCCGGACGAGACCTCGCTGCGGTCGTCTCGGACCTGAAGGCTCGTATCGCATCGGAGATGCAGTTTCCTGAGGGCTACTACATCGTCTACGGCGGCCAGGTCGAGAGCGCGGAAGAGGCAACGCGTTCCATCGCGCTGCTCTCCCTGATCGTGGTGGTCGGTCTCTTTCTCCTTCTGGTGGTCGCCTTTGCATCCGTGCGAAACGCGCTGCTCACGCTGGTGAATCTGCCGCTCGCACTGGTGGGTGGCGTTATCGCGGTAGCTGTCAGCTCAGGAGTGGTCAGCGTCGCCTCTCTCGTGGGCTTCATCACGCTCTTCGGCATCGCGACTCGTAACGGAATCATGATGGTGAGCCACTTCGAGCACCTCATGCGAGAGGAGGGGAAATCGCTCCCCGAAGCCGTGGTGCAGGGTTCCCTCGAGCGACTCGCGCCCATCCTGATGACCGCGCTGTGTGCCGGCCTTGCGCTGGTTCCCCTGGTCATCGCCGGCGGGGAGGCCGGAAACGAGATCCAGGCACCCATGGGCGTCGTCATCCTGGGAGGGCTGCTGTCCTCAACCTTCCTGAACATGCTGGTGGTGCCGGTGCTGTTTCGGATGTTCGGGAGGCCACCGTCTCTCGCACGGGGCGTCAAGTGGACGTCGAGGTGAGCAGGACCTGTCCAATCGTGTCCAAGAGGGCCTCTGCTCGAAGGGGCTTCTCGAGAAAGCCGGACGCTCCGCAGCGCGCCAGCTTCACCGCGGCCGCGGCGTCCGCGGAGATGACAAGTACAGGAATTGAAGACAGCTCGGCGTCGTCGCGGCACGCGTCGCAAAAAGCCTCACCGTCCATGACTGGCATGTTGACGTCCACCAAGATGAGGCTCGGGCGTAGTCCCTTTTGAAGCGACTCCAATGCTTCGGCGCCATTTGAAGCTGTGACGACCTCATAGCCGCTCCCCTCGAGAAATTCGGCGATGCCAAGTCGAACGTCTGAATCGTCGTCGACCACCATGACGGTCCATGCGTCGAGCTTCCCGGTCTTGACAGACGAGCGCCCAGGCGCATCCGTCTCCGCCGTTCCGCGGGCTTGGTCACGCGCAGGTTGGACGGGGACGGACCGTGGCAAGGTGACCGTCAGCGTTGTCCCTTCCACGCTGGTCGACCGCGCACTGACGCTTCCATGGTGGCTTCGAACAATCTGATCGACGATGTACAACCCAAGGCCGAGGCCCCCCCCTACCGAGCGGCGTCTCCGGTTCTCACCCTGTCGGAACGGCTCGAACAGCGCCGAGCACAGCTCATCC
>JBQTKE010000681.1:0-5450 GCA_052386435.1 Myxococcaceae bacterium | reverse complement strand
GGCGCCGATCGAATCGCCCTGCGCCAACCCCGCCAACAGAAACCTCCTCTGGTGATTCGGAATCGAGCAGGCGCCCCACTTGAGTCAAATCCCCTGCACGAACTCGACCCTCTGGGCGATCCGTCCGCCCAAAAATCCTCCGCGGCTCTGCGAGTCCACACAGCCAACGACGACCTCGGCAAACGCTTGTTTGAGGTCTAGTACAGCTAATAGAGCTGCTGCATCTCCACGCCTGGATAGTAGTGAAGAAGGATTCGCCGGTAATCCCAGCCGTCGTCCGCCAGCGCCTTCGCGCCCCACTGACACAACCCGGCACCATGGCCGAAACCGTGTCCGCTCAGCTTGACCGCGCCGTCGCGGCCTTCTTCAAGCTCGAATGCCAAGCTCTTTACTTTCAAATAGCCCAGCTTCGCGCGGAAGGAGACGGCGTCCAGCGAGCGCGACCCGGTCAATCGAATGCGCCGAACACGTCCGGTCGAGGAGCGGCTCGCCACCAACAACGAGGACGGGCTTTCCACCCCCATGGCCACCTTGAGCTCTTTCGCCGGAACGGTCAGCTCCCACCGCGTCACCGGCAATTTTCCGCAAGGACAGGTCACTGATTGGAGATACGGCAGATCGCGGTTAAGCGCGTCCAGTCCGGACTCCGTCTGCCCTCCGCAGGACGCATGAAAATACGCCTCGACCGGCGCCAACTCGAAAGTAAGCACCTCGCCCCGCGTCGCCTCCACCGCTTGCACAGTCCGCGGATCTTCACGCGCCACGCCGCCGTAGACCTGGTGAAGAACGCTGCTGCCCAAATGGAAGGCTTGTCCGTAGGACTCCAGCTTCTTGTGCAACGCATACGTCCGAGCCGCCACCGCCTGCGCTTTCAGCGCCTCCAGCGGAAATGCACGCGGCATCTCTGACCCAAGCACAGCGGCCAAATACTCTTCGAGCGGAATGACATTGATCAGCTGTAGCTTTCCCCGCTCGACCCGGACCACCACATCACCGCGAACCTCCATCGTGCCGACTTTGATCGCCTGCTTCCCTTCGCCCCCCGCGCGAAAACGCACCGAGCCACCCGGTACCTCCACCCCCTCCACCTCGAGCCGTCCCTCAGAAAATCTGACCACGGGACTCGCGCTGGCAAGCGGCGTGAGCGGAGCGTCTTCCGCGTCCGGTCCCGTCGCCAGTTCTCGCCCGAAGAGCTGCACCCGAGCATCATGCTCGCCCATGGAGATGCGCATCGTCTCCACCGCCAAAGCAGGGAACGACATCACGCACGCTACAAGGAGCAACAAGCGCACCATCGCCGCAGTCTAAGGGCCCGTCGGACGCACCGAAAGAAAACGCACGCCGCGAATCTGACCGCTGCCTGACCCATCGAGGGCGACGCTCATACCCGGCTGTCGGTTTCGGAAAAGGTGGCTGGTTCCTACAAGGTTCAGAGTGGCGGCTCGCACGGGTGGTCATGGTATGACCGCTCTCCCGTGTTGGACGCCCGCGTGGTCACGCTTCGGCAGATGCTGAGAAGTCTGGGCACCCGCAGCGGGCAAGCCCTCCAGTATTTTGCGCTCGACGGACTAAGCGTTGTGCAGTGCGCGGAACGTTTCGGCATTCGCGAGAGCGCCTTCGAGGTCATGCTCCTTCGCGCAGCGGAAGAATATGGAGTTGCGCTCAGCAGGGTCACCCAAGAAGGCGCTCCCAAGGCGAAGAAACGGCGCGGGCAGGCCTGGCGCTTCGCGGAGGAGTCCGAACGGGCCCAACGGTTTCACCAGGCACTGGAAGGCAGCGCTGTTCCCGCCGAGCCGACCCTCCTGGCCCTCCGCGATGCCCTTCAAGAGCTTCGCTCGAAGGCCGCGGAGATTCGCCAGCAGGACGACGAGGCGCTGCGCCTTGCCCTCGCCTCACCCAAGCACCGCGAAGAGCTTTGGATGCGGCGCCTGTTCGTCGTCGCCGCCCTCGTGCTCACCGCGCTCATGTATGCGCGAGACCGGGTGGGAGACAAAAAGCCAATCACGCTACCCGCGGTACGCTCTCACCCCTCACCGACCTCACCATGAACCCTTTCAAGCTCATCCCCCTGGTCGCGGCCCTGTCTCTCTCCCTCGCCTGCCCCAAGCGCGCCGACGTCAATGTCGCCGGCAGCGACGATGAACAGGTCGATCAAATCACCGCGCAGCTCGAGGAGATTCGCTCCAGCTCGCAGAGCGACACCAAGTGCCCGGACTTGTGCGCACTCGCCGGTCGCGTGGACTCTTTCTCCGCCACCCTCTGTGAAATCTCCGGCCGCCATCCGGACCGAAATGATCTACAGCGAAAGTGCGTTCAGTCCCAGGAAGAACGCGCCCGCCTCAACGACGGCTGCGCTCCCTGCCGTTAACGAGTCCAGACCTCGTCATACGGACAGCTGCAGTCGGTCTCTTCTGGCTCGGGATAGCTGTACTCCTCCCCTCGGAAATTTCGAAAGAGGGTTTGAGCCGCGTCTCGAGACACGACGGGATCCGGCTGCAACGTCACCTTCCCACCGCCGCCCGGCAGATCCACCGCGAAGTGCGGAATCGCCAGACCGGTGGTGTGCCCTCGAAGCTCGGAGAGAATCTCCAGCCCCTTGTTGAGCGGGGTACGCAGGTGCTCCAGCCCTTGGGCCACATCCATCTGATGGAGGTAGTAGGGCCGCACCCGCATTCGCAGACACAAATGAGACAGCTCTTTGATGATCCGCGCGCTCGAATTGAGTCGACGCATCAACACCGCCTGGTTCTCGACGGGCACACCGTGATCAACCAGAAGCTCGCAGGCAGCCTTCGCCTCCCGTGTAATCTCCTTGGGGTGATTGAAGTGGGTCACCACGAAGACCGGAGCGTTCCGGCGCAAGACCTTCGCTAACCCTTCGGTCACCCGCATCGGCAGGCAGACGGGAATCCGAGTCCCAATTCGAATCATCTCGACATGAGGAATGGCTGAGAGCGCGGAGAGCAGCTCCTCCAGGCGGTCATCGGAGAGCAGAAACGGATCGCCACCGGAGACGAGAACGTCTCGAATCTGGGGATGCGCCCGCACGTAGTCGATTCCCTGACGCATCGCCGTCTTGTCCAGCTGTGCCTCGTCCCCATGCGTGATTCTTCGCCGCGTGCAGTGACGGCAGTAAACTGAACACGTATCCAGTGCGAGAAATAGAACCCGATCCGGATACTTATGCACGATCGATGGGACGGGCCGCGTCTTGTCCTCGCCCAGTGGATCCACCAGCTCCCCAGGCCGAACGCGCGCCTCCGCCTCAACGGGAATCGCTTGCATGCGAACCGGGCAGAACGCGTGCGCCCGATCGATAAGCGACAGGTAGTACGGGCTAATTCCCAACCGGAAGATCTCCGCGGTCTTGGCGATACCGGCGCGCTCTTCCGAGGTGAGCGGAATGAAACCCTCAAGCGCCTCCAGCGTTCGGACTGAATGCCGCATTTGCCAGCGCCAGTCGTGAAATTCCGCGTCCGTCACGCCCGGGAAAAAAACGCGCCAGGACGTAGCCGGAGGCAACCAACCGGGACCAGGAGCAGAAAGCGAATGAACACGAGCGGCCGAAGACATAAGCGCGGCACCCTACTTCCGCGCCAGCATCTGCATCAACGCCCAGGTCCGAGGCGTCACCTCTAGGCCAAGCATGATCGCGAGCGGCGCTGCTTCCACACCACCCTCTGCGCCAGGGCTTCATCGCGAGCGGCGCTGCTTCCACACCACCCTCCTCTGCGATGCGAATCACGAGCCGGGTACCGCCGCGCCCGGAACTTCATTCCGGCACCCAATGAAGCCCAGGCTGCGCCTCGACACCGCCTAGGTCGCGGCGAGCGCCGTGTGTGCCGGCGCGGCCTGGTGCGAGCCCTCGTCGCGCCACCATTTCTGCCCAGGCTCGGGGAGCGTGTAGATGGGATCGTAGTACTCGTATTTGCGGCTCAGTGCGTCCGCGTCATCCGCTTCGATTCCGGTCCGGTAATTCTTGGTCCAGTACGAAATGCCCTTTTCGCGATCGTATTCCGCGAGTTGATGCACCCATCGCTTCCCGACGAAGGGGACGTCGCAAACAATTCGCGGAGTGGCGAAGCCGGGCAAGTAACCCATGATGTCGTGCTGAAGCTCTTGGGCTTCGAATACCGCCACCCGCCAATGCTCGGCGTTGGGAATCATGTCGCACATGTAGAAATAGTACGGCAGGATCTTCAGGTGGTCTTGGAGCGTGAAGCAAAGGTCCAGCAGCGCTTTGGAGCTGTCGTTCACTCCGCGCAGCAAAACCCCTTGGTTGCGGACGTCGCGGAATCCCAACTCCAGCAATTTTCGAGCGGCTTTGCCAACGAGCGGCGTCGCTTGATTCGCGTGGTTGATGTGCGTGTGCACCGCCAAATCCACGCCGCGGCTGAAGGCTTTCTTCGCCAACCGCTCCAGGGCTTGTAGTACCGGATCCTGGAGAAAGTGCTGCGGGATCCCCATCAATCCCTTCGACGCCAAGCGGATGTCCCGAATGTTGGGGATGTCCAGGAGCGCATTGACGAAGGTTTCAAGTTGCGCGATGGGAACGTTCGCGATGTCTCCTCCGGACACGACGACGTCACGAACGCCGGGCGTCTTGCGAAGGTATTCCAGGATCTGCTGGTGACGGTCCTTCTGCTCGATCTTGAAGCGGGTCTTCTTCACCTGCTCCACGTCGTTTCCGACCAGGTCCATTCGCGTGCAGTGACCGCAGTACTGAGGACACGTCGACAGCAGCTCCGCCAACACCTTCGTCGGGTAACGGTGGGTCAATCCTTCGACCACCCACATGTCCGCTTCGTGCAGGCTGTCCCGACCCGCCCGAGGATGGCTCGCCCAGTCCGTTCGACGATCCTCGAACGCCGGAAGCATGTAGCGACGCAAAGGATCGCTCCAAAGATCCTTCTCGTTCATCGTGTTGATCATCTGCGGCGTAATCAACAGCGACATCGTCGCGCGCTCTTTCTGATCGCGCTCCATTGAAGCGAGCAACGCATCCGGAATGAGGTCTCCGAGCACCTGCTTCAACTCACGCAGGTTCTTGACAGTGTGGCGACGCTGCCAAAGTGCGCTCTCCCAGTCCGCGGTACTGACGCCATTGTAGCCGGGCAACCGGTTCCAGTCGGGTTCCACGAACTCCCGCTGTAAGGGATAGCGGAAAGGCTGCTCGGCAGGAGCGTGGTCAGGCTGATTCCGAGTGGGCGCATTTCGCATGGCTCTCTAGAAGATAGCCGGATCTTCCCGCGGTGGCTTGGATCAAGCTGCGCCGCAGTGAGTCGGCCTTCAATCCGACGTGAAGCTCTCCCGCACCAATGCTGGCTCGGACTCATTGATCTCGACGGGGTGAGAGCTCGACTGCTTGCCATTGAACTTGAAAGTGATTTTATGCTGCCCCACGGACAGCATGATCGGTTGGGCTCTGGAAACCGGGGTATTTCGTCCAG
>JBQTKE010000680.1:0-1558 GCA_052386435.1 Myxococcaceae bacterium | reverse complement strand
GCCCGCTCGTAGCTCTCCGCCACCGTCCGCTCGTACCGAACGCTGTGCTCCGCCTTCTCGCACTGCTCCGCAATCCGAAGAGCGAGATTCGCGGCCCGGATCGCCAGGTCTGACTGCAACACCCGCCGCTTCGCCCCGGACGCCAACGCCGATGCCGCATCCAAAGCAGCTCGACGAGCGCACGACCAGAAGCTCAGACGCACGTTGCGAAGAATCGCCGGAATCGTACGCTCCAGCTGCGAGTGAATCCGTAAGTCTCGGACGACGATCCGAGCGACATCGACGCAAAGCGACTCGGCCAGCCGAGTCAGACCCGACGGACCATCTCCGCCGAACAGCGCGCGCTGCGTGGTTTCGACCGAAACGCGGACGCGAAGACCGAACGACGGCGACATCGGAAACGGGGACAGCGGCCCGGGGCCGCCGTTGCGGGCCTGGGTTGTGGTTGACGTGATCATGAGGGATTCCTTTTCTGCAGGCCGAAAGTGGCCTGCAATCCCTCACACCGACTTCACGCAGGAAAACGGGAGGGTCGAGGACTGGCGCGGTGACGAGGTACGGGTGAGGCATTGATCCGGACCAGCTTTGCTCGCAAAGCGCCGGTTCCTTCCGTCCATCCTTCCGTTTCCAGCCCCCGCCCAATCAAACCGGACGTGCGGGTTTCCCGCATCCGGCTTACCGTCAGGCCTGCCGTGAAGGGTTATGGGACCGTTTGAGCCGGGAGTTGTCTGGTACCGGGCCGCGGTGTAAGAGTTCGAAAATCATCGAAGATCCCAAACGCCCACCGGATCCGGTTGTTTGTCCAGCCTTGCCAGCCCAAACCGCGACGGTTGCTCTGTTGCCGTACGTGGCACCGCACCTTGTGAGCAACCCAGCCGCGAACGTAATCGAAGCAAGAGCCCGAATGACCGTTTCGGAAGTACTGAACCCAGCCTTTGAGAATCGGGTTGATCTCATCGACCACCCGAGATACAGGCTGAGAGCGGTGAGCACGAAAGATGGCCTTGAGTTTCCTGAGCAGTTCCGTCCGCTTCTTGAGCTTGGGAGACCGGTTGGGTCGCCATCGCCCCTTCAGAGAACGAACTCGTCGGAAGTCGAAACCCACGAATCCAAAGCTCTCACCCTTCGCGAGATCGACCTCGCGGCTCTTTTCTTCATTCACACTCACGCCGAGCTTGTCGAATTCCTCACGGAGCCTGCGGGGCAACGCCTCGAAGAACTTGAACTCAGGACAGCGGCAACGCTCCACGAGGATCACCAGATCGTCCGCGTAGCGCACGTATTCCACGTGCGAGCGCGCCTTGCCGTGCATGAGTACGCTCTTGGCCTTTTCTAGCATCCGATCCACCGATGTGAGGTAGAGGTTTGAAAGAAGAGGTGAGATAACTCCGCCTTGGGGCACGCCCATCTTTCCGGACGCCTTCAGCATCTGTTTCAGAAGCCGCATGATCGCGGGGTCACAGACCCGCCGGGCCACTTGCGACAACACGAGGTGGTGCCTCACGTTGTCGAAGAAGTTCGACAGATCCAGATCCAAGACCAACGTCTTTCCGACCAC
>JBQTKE010000679.1:0-14128 GCA_052386435.1 Myxococcaceae bacterium | reverse complement strand
TCCTTGAGCACGGCTCCCGCGGGCGCAGGACTTAGCTCGCAGTGCACCGCGGCCAGACCTTCTTCCTGAGGCAGCACGAAGTCGCACTTACTGTGGCCAATCGTGAAGAGCGGGCCCGCGGTAGTGATGGACCTTCCCGCGCGGCCTCCGATGAGGAGCTCCTCGACCAGGTAGAGCGGCTGACCCGCGGCGACCGGGGCTCCGTAAGGAATAGGTCGGCCCGGCGCGGGAGGTGTGCCGGTGCCCATAGAGCCCGCGTAGCGGAAGAGGTGAGAGCCGGCCGAGAAGAGGGTGTTCGGCGCAATCGTGGTGGGTGCCGCGACGGTGACCAAAACGCCTGACACGCTCGATTCATCGCGAACAACCAGCAGCGGTCCGCGCATGGAGAAGGTCGCGTGGTGGGCGGAGACGGTTGGGTCGTCGGGGAAGAGCAGGGTACCTTTGCTTCGCCCGACCTGTGCCCCCGCTGCGGGAAGGCGAAAACGTTGTCCTTTGGCGGGACCCGCGATGACCGTGACTCCGAATTTCGCGCTGGCTGCGGGAGGCGGGGCGGGGATCGGAGGACGTTTGACCAGCTCGCTCGCTGGGATAACAGGCTCAGCAGGGGCCGTGACAGGCCTGGGGCTGTTCGCCGAGGGACGCATTCCGGGCGGGACTCCCGGCGGCGGGCGCGGAGTGGCTTGCGGCACAGGCGCTGATCCTGCGGCGACTGGCCTCGCGGGGAGGAACGATGTCCGGCAGCTCACGCACTGAGCAGCGCGCGGCGAATTGTGGTGGTCGCACGAGGGGCAAACGACGCCGAGCGAGGACAGGAGCAGGTTGGACATCTGGCGCCGGATGTTAGGGGTGAGAGGAGTCGAGTCAAGCGCGCTGACGGCTTAGGCTTCCAGCTTTCTTGCACGCTGCGTCGAGCATCATTGCCGGCCCCACATCCCACGGTTACGATTGACAAGTCGATGATTCGGCTGAACGACATCCTGACGCGGGTAGCCTCCTACCACCCGGACCCCGATCTCGACATCGTGAAGAAAGCCTACGTCTACTCGGCGAAGGTTCATCAGGGTCAGTTGCGGAAATCCGGAGAGCCCTACCTCATTCATCCACTCGAGGTCGCGGGGATCCTCGCTCAGCTCAAGCTGGATGAAGCGTCTATCGTCACGGGCCTTCTGCACGACACGATTGAGGACACGCTCGCCACCGCAGAAGAGCTGACGGAACTCTTCGGTCCGGAAGTGGCCCAGCTGGTCGACGGCGTCACCAAGCTCTCCAAGTTCTCCGCATCCGCCACGCTCTCTCAAGAGGAGAAACAGGCGGAGAACTTCCGGAAGATGATCATCGCGATGGCGCAGGACATCCGCGTCATCTTGGTGAAGCTGGCGGACCGCACGCACAACATGCGGACGCTGGATCACATGAAGGAGGAGAAGCAGCAGCGGATTGCTCAAGAGACCCTGGACATCTACGCGCCGCTCGCGAACCGCTTGGGTATCAGCTGGATCAAGGCGGAGCTGGAAGATCTCTCGCTCCGCTACCTGAAGCCGCAGGAGTACCTGGACCTCGAAGAGAAGCTGAACCGCCGCAAGAAAGAGCGCGAGAAGTACATCGAAGACGTGGTCTCGCTGATTCAGACCAAGCTCAAAGAGCGCAACCTCAACGGCGTGGTCACGGGGCGCTTCAAGCACATCTACAGCATCTTCAAGAAGATGAAAGTGCAGGGCGTGGATTTCGATCAGATCCACGACGTGATCGCGTTCCGGTTGATCATGCCCACCGTGCCGTCCTGTTACGAGGCGCTCGGGCTGATTCACCAACTCTGGAAGCCGGTGCCTGGCCGCTTCAAAGACTTCATCGCGATCCCGAAACCAAACATGTACCAGTCACTGCACACGACGGTGATTGGGCCTCTCTCGGAGCGCGTGGAAGTGCAGATTCGCACCGAGGAGATGCACAAGATCGCCGAAGAAGGCATCGCCGCGCACTGGGCCTACAAAGAAGGCCGCGCGACGATCTCCAAGGACGATGAGAAGTTCGCGTGGTTGCGCCAGCTCATGGAGTGGCAGCAGGATCTTAAAGACCCGAAAGAGTTTCTGGAGACGGTCAAGGTCGACCTCTTCACGGACGAGGTCTTCGTCTTCACGCCCAAAGGCGACGTGCGATCTCTGCCGCGCGGCGCGACGCCGGTGGATTTCGCGTACGCAATTCACTCGGATGTCGGTGGACGCTGTGTCGGCGCGAAGGTGAACGGGAAGATCGTCCCGCTTCGCTACAAGCTGAAGAATGGCGATCAGGTGGAAGTGCTCACCAGCCCTCAAGCGCACCCGTCGAAAGACTGGCTCACCTTCGTCAAGACGAGCCGAGCGCAGCAGAAGATTCGCGCGTTCATCAAGCAGCAGCAGCGCGACAAGAGCCTTCAGCTGGGGCGCGAGCTCACCGACAAAGAATTTCGTCGCTTCGCCTTGAACCTGAACAAGCTGGTGAAGGGCGGAGATCTCAAGCAGATCTGTGAGGATATGGGCTTCCGCACCGAGGACGACCTGCTGGTTGCGATTGGCTACGGGAAGGTCGCGCCCATACAGCTCATCCAGCGGTTCATCCCGGCGGAGCAGATCGCCGATGCGGAGCCGAAGCCGCGCAACGATGGCAATGGCACCGCAGACAGCAACAGCGGGATTCCCGGTCTCTCGCGCGTCACCGAGATGGCCAAGAAGCTGGTCGGCCGCCAAAAGGCGAATGGCGTGCAGATTGGCGGCGTGGACGACGTGCTCGTCCGTTTCGGCCGTTGCTGTAACCCGGTTCCGGGCGACCCGATTGCCGGCTTCATCACCCGCGGCAGCGGCGTGACGGTGCACACGGTGGGCTGTGAGAAGGCGCTGGCGACGGATCCGGATCGCCGCGTGGAAGTTCAGTGGAACGTGAGTGGTGACTTCAAACGTCCCGTCACCTTGCGCGTGCTCACCGCGGATCGCCCCGGGCTCTTGGCGGACATCTCCAACACCTTCTCCAAAAAGGGTGTGAACATCTCCCAGGCCAACTGTCGCGCCACGGGAGATGATCGCGCGGTAAACACGTTCGAGGTCACGATCTCGGATCTGAAACAGCTCACGGATCTGATGCGGACCATCGAGCGTCTTCAGGGCGTCTACTCCGTCGAACGCATCTAACCGCGTCGGCCACTAATTCCCGCCGCTGACTGACGCAGCAAGCAAGAGGCCCAATCCGGAGCAATCCCGGCTCGGGTTTCGTGCGTCTTGTGCTACGCAAGGCCCATGCAGCGAAAAGCGATTCACTCGACGAACGCCCCCAAGGCGATTGGACCGTACTCTCAGGCCATCTCCGTCGAGAGCGGCCGCATGGTGTTTCTCTCCGGCCAGATTCCGTTGAACCCCGCGACCATGGAAGTGGTACCGGGGGACATCTCTGCTCAGACCGAACAGGTGATGCAGAACCTCAAGGCGGTGCTAACCGCTGGCGGCTTGGAGTTCTCGCAAGTCGTTCGTTGCACGATCTTCCTCACCGACATGGCGGACTTCCCCAAGGTGAATGAGGTCTACGGTCGGTACTTCCCGACGAATCCGCCGGCGCGAGCCACTGTTCAGGTGTCGGGATTGCCTCGGGGTGTGCAGGTAGAGATCGACGCGATCGCGGTATCTTGAACCCGCGTTGCGGCGATGGGCCGGCCGCGCGCTGAGGACACGACGATGCGCAACCTCTTCAAAAGTGTAGTGGCGATGGTGCTGCTTCCTGGGCTCTGTTTCGCCCAGACCCCGGCAACTCGCCCGCCACTGGTCCCCGCGAACCCTCCGGCGCAAGAGACGACGACCGCGCCCACGCCTCCGCCACCCGGGGATGGGACGGCCGTCGCGCCGGTTCAGCAGGACATTGGGACGCCTCCGCCTCCAGGATTTCAGCCGCCGCCTAATGGAGTGCCGCCCGCGTATGTGCCCCAGGGGCCTTCGCCCTATGGAACGCCGTACGGCCAGGAGCAGCAACGGCCGCGTCTCGAAGTCGGATTGATGATCAGTGAGTCGCTGTTCGGAATGCTCACCGCGGCCGCGACCACGTTGCTGCCGTACTTCCTGTTGCTGAGCCCGTCAGGTCTAGGCGGGGGACTGACTCCGCCTGGTGGCGACCCCACTCTGCGAAACATCCTCACGCTCATCATCTTCGCGTCGACGCCGTTGGCCGTCTCCCAAACTCAGCTCTCGTTGGCGAATGGAAGCCGTTACTATCAAGTGGAGAGTTGGCCGCCAGCACTCGCGGGCTTGGTGACCCAAGGCATCATCTTGGGTGTGTTCGCTGCGACCCAGGGATTTTCAAGTGACGCGGCCTACACGAGCGGGGCGGTTGGCTTGCTGGTGAGCTCGATCGTCGCGGTTCCACTCGCGGAGATGGCAGCTATCAACTTCTTCAAATACCCAAAGGGTGGCAGCGGGTTCTTCGGCGGCCTGAGCTACTCCGAGAAGCACGGACTGCAGGCCGGGTTGCCGATGCCGACGCCAATCCTTTCTCAGACGGTGCTGGGGCCGTCCGTCGGTGTGAATTTCCCGGTCGCTACCGGCCGTTTCTGAAGGAGACCCGCTCGGCGCGCCGTTTCTCTCCATCACGTAATCCCAACGCGTCTTGTGCTTGCGGACGGTGCTGAGGCCCAATTTCCGGCTTCGGCGACGTCGGCCTAGGTCTCAAACAGCCCTGATTTTGAGCGGTTGTCAGACCCGCTTGCATACTGAACATGCGTACAGGATGCTTGGGAGAGCGCATGGGAACAGTGGCGAGCAATGTGGCGATGGTGGAGCAGCTTCGGGAACAGATCCGAAAGCTGCAGGCAGCTCCACGTGAGTACCTCTCGGTGTTGCGAACGGGGGTGCGCGCGCTGGACGTGCTCCTCCCGGGGGGAGGCCTCCCGTTGGGGCAGGCGACGGAGTTGTGCGGCGAAGCGGCGTCCGGTCGTACCAGCTTGGCGCTGCGAGCTGTCGCGGCGGCGACGCATGAGTCGAGATTGGCCGCGTACGTCGACGGGCCGGGAGAACTCTATCCGCCCGCGGCGGCAGCGCTGGGTGTGGAACTCTCGCGGTTGTTGATGGTGCGACCCAAGGCGCCTCGGCAGTTGGGGTGGACAGCGGTGCAGCTGGCGCGAAGCGGGGCGTTCTCCTGCGTGGTGCTGGATCTCACGCACACCGGCGTACGGTTGTCGTTGGCCGAGGGGAAAAAGCTGCAGGACGCGGCGATCAAAGGCGGCACCGCGTTGTTGTTGCTCACCCCGCCCATCGCCCCAGCGGATGGAATGATTCGGCTGTCGGTCGAGGCGATGGGGATTGAAGGGTTCTCGGTGGAGCTCCTGCGAAGCCGGCAGGGCAGGGTGGGCCATCGCAAGGTGATCCCCTGGGATGAGCTCTACCCGGGAACGCCGCCGGCTTATCGCTACCAGGCGCCCAGTGTGGGCGTGGTCGAGCAGCCGAATCTTCCGCGCTTCACGAGGGTGAAGACCTCCATCGTTCGCGATGGACCGCAAGGATTCTACGCGTCGAGGCCGGGACGGGATTTCGGGCTCCCCGAGCTGTACCCCAGCCTGGGCGTGAGGAAGTGACGCATGCGCTTGGTCTATGTGCATTTGCCTCGGTTTCCAGTTCAACACCGCGTGCGCGAAGCGCCGTCGCTCATGGGCAAGCCCTTCGTGCTTTATGAAGAAGTGAAAGGACAACGCCGCGTGGCGTTCGGCTCCACGGCGGTGCTGCGGACCGGCGTGCGGGTGGGGATGACGGTCTCCGCGGCGCAGGCCTTGTGTCCATCGCTGGGGTATTTCCTCTTTCAACCGCCCGCGGAGGAAGCGGCGCTGTCGTCGCTGGGCGAAGCGCTGATGGCGGTGACGCCGGCGTTTCAGCTCTCGTCTCCAGATGGGCTGTGGCTGGACGCTTCCGCCGCGTCGCTCTGTGGCGGAGAGGAAGGGCTGCGTCGCCGGGTCTTGGCGCTCACGCTGGAGCACGGCTACCGCGCGCAAGCAGTGGTGGCGGAGGGGCTCTTCACCTCGCGGGCCTTAGGGCGCCACGGCGTCTCAGAGGTGGTGCAGGAGAGCGCGCGTGCTCTGACGTTGTTGCCCATTCAGGCGCTGGGGGTGGAAGAGACGCTTCCTTCCTTGGTCGGCTTGGGGCTTACCACTTTGGGAGCGTTGGCAAAGCTCCCGGTCGGCGCGGTGGTGGCGCGGCTGGGCGCGGGCGGGCTGCGCGCGCACCGGCTGTGTCTTGGCGAGGACGACACCCGGTTTGTGCCGCGTGCTCTGACGGAGACTGTTGAGGAAAGCATCGATCTCGACTGGCCAGCGGAGTCGCTGGAGCCGCTGCTCTTCGCGATGAAGACGACGCTGGATCGGATCTGCGCTCGGCTTTCCGGAAGGAGACGCGCGGCGGTTCGGCTGACCTTCACTCTCAAGTTGGATCCTTCCGGCGAAGCCCCGGTCACCTTGGCGCTCTCTCGTCCCAGTGCTCAGGCGAAGTTGATCTTGGATCTGGCGACGCACCGGTTGGCGGATCTGACTCTGCGCGCCCCGGTGGCCGCGCTCTGGGTTCGAGTGGACGAGACCAGCGAGGATCGCGGGCAACAGCTCTTGTTGGGCGATGGACCACAAGGCGATGCCGCGTTGGAGGTGGTGCTCTCTCGGCTGCACACGGCTTTGGGCGAGGACGCGCTCTTCGCCGCGAAGCTGGAGAGCACTCACCGTCCCGAAGGGGCCTATGCTCGGAATGCCTTTCGTCCTCCGGATATCGAACGAGGGATGTGGGCGGAAGCGAAGCGGCAGGCGACGGGATTGCGGCGGGTGGAGCAAGCTGACGCGGCGAATCTCAACTGGGAACGACCGGATCCTCGTCCCATCGCGTCATCTCTGTTCGAACCGGAAGGGGAAATTTGGAAAAAGCCTCGGCGCACCCGGCCTCCTCCCTCCACTGAGCCGGACCTCAGTGGGTTGGCGCGGCCCGCTCGGTATTTTCGCGCGCCCGCGACGCTGGAGACGGAGCTGGGAACGCAGGGCGAGCTGTTGGCTGCGCGGCTTCTGGGAAAGCGCCGCAAAGCCACCGCGGTGGCTGGCCCGGAGCGGCTGACAGGAGATTGGTGGAGCGAGGATCCGTTCGCCCGCGACTACTACCGGGTGCACTTCGAAGGGCTGGGGCCGGCCTGGATCTACCGGGACTCACGCGATGGGCGGTTTTACCTTCACGGACTGTTCGACTGAGGGACGCGTGTGTACGCCGAGCTGATCTGCCGCTCCAACTTCTCCTTTCTGCAGGGCGCTTCGCATCCAGAAGAGCTCATTTGCTCGGCGGCGCTGCAGGGCCTTTCGGCGCTGGCGCTGACGGATCACGACGGCCTCTACGCGGCGGTCAAAGGTCACATCGCCGCGAAGCAAGCGAACCTCAAGTTCCTGGTCGCCAGTCAGCTCACGCTGCTGGATGGTCCGCCGGTTGTTCTCTACGCGCAGGACGACGTCGGTTATCGGCACCTGTGCACCCTGGTCTCGAAGAGCCGGCTGGCGCACCCCAAAGGCGAAGCGGGGATCGCCTGGCGTGAGGTCGCGGCGCGAGCGCAAGGACTGATCGCGCTCTTGCCCTATCCGGATGCGTTGGAGCGCGTGGCGCCTTTGGCGGAGGCTTTTCCTGGCCGCTTTTACGTGGGACTGATTCGAACCCTCAGCGCCCAGGACGAAGCGCGGGTTCAGAAGGCGTTGTTGCTCGCACATGCGCTGGAGGTTCCGGTCTGCGCGCACAACGACGTGCACACCCATACGCGGCGACGACAACCCTTGCAGGACGTGCTCACTGCCATCCGTCACAAGACGACGGTGGCCGCCGCGGGGAAGCGGCTCTTTCCCAACGCGGAGCGCACGCTCAAGGGCGCGCTGGAGATGAAGCGGCTCTTCGAAGATCACCCGGACGCGGTGGGGCGCACGCTGGAGATCGCGGACGCGTGTCACTTCTCGCTGGATTCGCTCAAGCACCAGTTCTCCAAAGAGAGTCTTCCGCCGGGCCACACGCCCATGAGCTTTCTGCGTCAGCTCACGTTTGAAGGGCTGCGGTTTCGTTTTCCCGAAGGCATCCCTCAGAAGTTCATTCAGCAGATCGAGCACGAGCTGGACCTGATCGAGAAGCGCGACTTCCCGGGATACTTCTTGACGATCTGGGACATCGTTCGCTTCGCGCGCGAGAAGGGGATTCTCTGTCAGGGGCGAGGCTCGGCCGCGAACTCGGCGGTCTGTTACGCGCTGAAGATCACCGCGATCGATCCTGTGCGGATGGGGCTGCTCTTTGAACGGTTCTTGAGCATGAACCGCACTGAGCCGCCGGACATCGACGTGGACTTCGAACACGAGCGCCGCGAAGAAGTTCTGCAGTACGTCTATCAAAAGCACGGGCGAGAGCGCGCCGGCATGGTCAGCGAGGTGATCTGTTACCGCGGGAAGCTCGCGGGACGTGAAGTGGGCAAGGCAATGGGGCTGTCGCTGGATCAGGTCGACAAGGTCTCGAAAGTGATCGGCGGTTTTCACGAAGGGCTGGATCTGACGCGGCTGCGCGAAGCGGGGCTCTCCGCGAATGACCCTCGCGTGCAGAAGACGGTGGAGCTGGCGGCGGAGATGGAAGGCGTGCCGCGGCACCTCTCCATTCATGTGGGCGGCTTCGTGGTCACTCACACGCCGCTCTACGAGCTGGTGCCCATTGAAAACGGATCGATGAAAGACCGCACGGTCGTCCAATGGGAGAAGGACGATCTCAACCTGGTCAACATCCTCAAGGTCGATCTGCTGGGGTTGGGGATGCTCACGCTGCTGCGCAAGGCGCTGGAGTTGATCCGCGTCCACCACGGCAAGGCGCTAACCCTGGCCACCATCCCCGCGGAGGACGTCGCGGTCTACGACATGCTATGCGACGCGGATTCCATTGGCGTGTTTCAGGTGGAGAGCCGCGCGCAGATGAACATGCTGCCGCGACTGAAGCCGCGGAGCTTCTACGACTTGGTGATCGAGATCGGCATCATTCGTCCCGGTCCGATCATTGGCGATATGGTGCACCCGTACATCCGCCGACGGGATGGTGTGGAGCCGGTGTTCTACCCGTCGCCGGAGATCGAGCGGATCTTAGGCAAGACGCTGGGTGTGCCGCTGTTTCAAGAGCAGGCCATGAACCTGGCGATGATCGCCGCTGGGTTCTCGCCCATGGAGGCGGATCAGTTCCGACGCATCCTCTCGCACAAGCGCGCGGAGGAGTTGATGGTGCCGTACCAGGACAAGTTCGTGGGCGGGTGTTTGGCGCGCGGTTACCCGAAAGAGATCGCGGAGACGTGGTTCCGTCAGTTCCGCGGCTTCTCTCACTACGGATTTCCGGAATCGCATTCCGCGTCGTTCGCGATCATTGCGTACGCGTCGTCTTATCTGAAGCGGTACTACCCAGCCGCGTTCACCGCCGCGATTCTGAACTCGCAGCCCATGGGTTTTTACGCGACGCACACGTTGGTGGAGGACGCGAAACGGCACGGAGTGGTCACGCTCCCCATCGACGTGAACGCGTCCCATTGGGACTGCACGCTGGAAGGAGACGGACCGCCGGAAGGGGGAAGGGGAGAGCCGCTCTCGACGTGGGGCGAGGGCGGTCCGCCGCTGCGCTTGGGGTTGCGGTTGGTGAAGGGGTTGAAGGAAAAGACCGCGCAACGATTGCGCGACGCGCGAGAGGCGGGGCCGTTTCAGAGCATCGCGGAGCTTGCTCGACGCACGCGGATCGCTCGGCATGAGATCGCGCGGCTGGCGTTGGTGGGAGCTCTGGGTCGACTGGTGAAGTCTCGGCGCGATGCGCTCTGGCAGTTGCAAGCACTGGGGCCGTTGGATGCGGATGATCTCTTCTTCGGCATTCCCACGGATGACACTCAGGTGGAGTTGCCGCCGCTCTCCGTCTCCGAACGGGTGAGCTTGGACTACCAGACCACTGGGGTCTCGTTGGACACGCACCCCCTGACTCTGCTTCGACCGGAGCTCGCGCGCCGCGGAGCACACACCGCCGAAGGTTTGAAGACCGTGCGTCCAGGGAAGCGAGTGGGGGTAGGGGGGATGATGATCTGCCGGCAGCGCCCGCCCACCGCACACGGGTTCTGTTTTCTGTCGCTGGAAGATGAGACCGGCATTTCGAACTTGGTGGTGGAGCCGGGCGTGTTCGAAAGGTTCCGTCGCGAGATTCTGAGCGCGGTGTTGATTTACGCCGAAGGCACGCTCGAAAAATCCGGGAAGGTCATCAACGTGAAGGTGAAACATCTCGAAGCATTGAACCTGCAAGACCGCGCCAGCTTCGAAGCTCCGGTTCATTCCTTTCGGTAAACACGCGACGCGCCTGGGGTGAAAATGCCCGCGGCCTCCGCGTGAAACAACTGCGGCCGATGTAGGCACGAACGCGTCTAAAAAAGGTTGTTGCCCGTTCCAATTAGATCCTTTTCGCCAAGCGTCCGTTGAAGAGAGCGCCGAATGTTTGATGCGGCCAATCCCGGAGAAACCCATGTCCTCGCTCTCGAAGTCATCTTTTCCTCGCTTGCTTGGCCTCGTCGCCGCGCTGAGCGCCGCCGCCGTGTACGCCGAAGCCCCCGTCGCTCCGCGCATGGAGCGGGTTGCGCACAGGGTGCCCAAAGTTCAGATCGCCATCCTGCTCGACAACAGCGGGAGCATGAGTGGCTTGCTCAACCAAGCGCGCACGCAGATCTGGAAGCTGGTGAACGAGTTCAAGAACGCGCGTCGTGATGGCGAGCGTGCGCAGCTGGAGATCGCGCTCTACGAATACGGAGCGCATCCCGTGATGCTCTCCAACTTCACCCGCGATCTCGATGGACTCTCCGAAAAACTGTTCAGCTTGAGCATCCGCGGTGGCGATGAGTACTGCGGCGAGGTGATTCAGAAAGCGACGCGCGAGCTGGAGTGGAGCGGCAACGCGGACGACCTGAAGCTCATCTACATCGCCGGCAACGAGCCGTTCACCCAAGGTCCCGTGAGCTACGCGTCGGCGATCACCGCGGCGACCAAACGCGGGATCACCGTGAACACCATTCACTGTGGTGGCGATGAACCGACCTGGCGAGAAGGCGCGCGCGTCGCCGGTGGCAGCTTCACCATGATCAACCAGAACGCGGCGATCGCCTATGTGCCCGCGCCCCAGGACGCGGAGATCGCCCGCTTGGGTGCGGCGTTGAACAAGACTTACGTGGGCTACGGAGCGGCTGCGCCGAAGCGGGCCGAGCGACAGGCGGCTCAAGATGGCCACGCCGCAGTGTCCGGCATGGGCATCGCGGTGAGTCGCGCGGTGGCGAAGAGCACCGCGAACTACGACAACCGGGACTGGGACATGGTCGACGCGGTTCGCGCTGGCAAGATCGCCGCACCCAGCGCCGCACCGGAGGCAGAGCTTCCCGCGGAAATGAAGCCCATGGCCCCGGCCGAGCGAGATGCCTACGTCGCGACGAAGGCGAAGGACCGCGCGGACATCCAAAAGAAGATCGCGGAGCTGAGCGCTGAACGCGAGAAGTTCCTCGAAGCCGAACGTGCCAAGCAGGGGACGAAGGGCGAGAACACGCTGGACGACGCGCTGATCCAGTCCGTGCGCAAGGAAGCCGCGAAGAAGTCACTGTCTCTCTAAACCGCAGGCGCGCGTCCTCCCCGCCGCGGGGAGTGTTTGCGCCGCGCGGTGCTGGCGAAATGGTCCGTGTTTTGTCTCAGCCCGTGGGACAGAACGCGGACCATTCCGTGGCTCGGGCTCACACAACGCGCGAGCGGGCAATCCAACTCGGAAGATCGCGCCCTTGGCTCGGACATTGAGGACGGTCTCTCGCTCTAGGCGGTAGCCAAAAAGTAGTCGCACCCAATGGACAGGCTGATCAGCCGATGATCATGTCTTCGCGCTCGAGCTTCCCCCTGTGGAAGCGATCGAGCGTGAAGCGTTCGAACAGTTCGTCCTGAGCGCCACCCATCCACCCGGCCATACGCTCAGCAACAGCGGGCGCCATCATGAAACCGTGGCCGACGAAGCCAGACATCTGCAGCAGGTTGGTAAGTCCCGGCGTGTGGCCCAGGATGGGGTTGTTGTCCGGGGTGACGTCGTAACAACCTGCCCACTGGCGCAGGACTTTGACGTGACCTGCGACGGGCAGTTGCTCGATCAACGCACGTGAGAAGCGCGCGAGGAACCTCGCGGTGGATCCTTGATTGAGCGCCGCAGGCTCGCGGGGATCGCCCATACCACCGACGATCTCTCCTCGCATCGACTGACTGAAGTAGAGCCCTGAATCGAGCACGGAGACCAGCGGACCGAGAAACGGCTTCAGCGGTTCGGTGGAGAGGATCTCGTGCCGGTACGGTTCATTCGGCAGCGAGATGTCCGCGAGCTTGGCGATCTCCGGGCTCCATGCGCCCGCCGCCAGAACCACGGTGTCACACGCAATGTCGCCGCGATCCGTCTTCACCTTGCGGACGAGACCACCGGAGATCTCGAAGCCAGTGACATTGGTAAACGTCTCGACCTTGATCCCCGCGCGTTCACAGCTGTGCGCGTAGCCCCAGAGAAAGGGCCAGGGAAAGATCACGCCGTCGTCGGGATTGTACGCGGCGCTGATCACGCCCTTCATCGACAGCTCAGGCACGACGTCGCGCGCGGCGTCCGGCGTGAGGAGCTGCGTCGGCACGCCGTGCTGGTTGTGCAATGCCGCGCTTCGCTCCAGGCGCTGCGCGATCGCGGCGCTCTTCGCCAGGAACAGGTACCCGCCCTGACGCAGCCAGATGTTGATGCCCAGCTCCGCGGCGAAGTGCTTCATTAACTCAATGGAGCGTTTCGCGAGCTCAATGTTCGACGGCGTGCCCCACTGCATGCGCACGCCACCTCCGTTGCGACCAGAGGCGCCCGCCAGGAGATAGCCGCGCTCTAGCACCACGACGTCCGTCTCGCCTCGCTTGGCCAGGTTGTGCGCCAGCGCCAGCCCCATCACGCCGCCTCCTACGATCACGATCTTCCCTCGAGCAGGGACAGGAGCGGCGCTGCGCTGTGGAGGCGTCGACGAACGCAGCCGCGCGGGCACGCCTCCGACAGGGGGTTGGGATTCGTCGACGGGCAGGCTGGCCCAGATCGACAGCTCTGTCGGTTGAACCGGCGGTCTGGGGGTGAAAGGGCGCAGCGCCTGATCCGGCGTCCTGCCCGATCTGCAGAGCAGATTGGCGACCGCGGAGAGGCAGGTCTTCCCCTGGCAGATGCCGGTGCCGAAGCCGGTGTAACGCTTCACCGACTCCATGTCGCAATACCCCTTCTCGATCGCGCCGTGGACATCGTCTACCGTCACGTCTTCGCAGGGACAGACCAGCGCCTTGCTCACGCGAGACTCCGAACCAACGCCTGCACCGCGCGCGCACCAGCCGCCGCCGCGTCTGTTCCTTGTCCCGTCACATCACCCGCGACATAGATCTTGGGATTCTCTGTGCGCCCCTCCGCGTCCGCTTCGACGACGAAGGCCTCCGCGGTTCGGGAGAACGACACCCGCGCGCCCGCTTGTCGCGCGAGCTCGAACCGCGGAGCAGGGGGCGCACCCACCACGACGAGATCGCAACGGACTCGCTCGCCCTTGTAGCTGACGCGACGAACCCAACCGAAGCCGTGCGCCTTGAGCTCCATGTCCGCCGGGAACACTGCGGCGATCCGCGCGCCCGCGTCTTGAAACTGCTTCATCAAGGGCTTCAGCTCTTCTCCGTGACCCACGAACACGACGTCTTGTCCGGGCAGCACTCGATCGCGGGAAAGAAGGACGCTCGCCGCCCGTGAAGAAATCACGCCGGGAAGATCGTTGTTCTTGAATGGCACCAGCGCGGCCTGACCACCGGGCGCCAACAGGAAACGTTCCGCGTAGAGCTTGGTGAGACTCGACGACGCTTTGACCACCGCTAGGAACCAGCCCTCCGCGTCTTCGTAGAGTCCGACGGCCGTGGTGCCGCGCTCGCGCTCGATCAGCTCATACGCGATGCCCTGCGTGTCGAGCTCACGCGCCGCCGCGAGTCCAGCCGCGCCGGCGCCAACGATCGCGACCCTGATCTTCTGGGTCTTGGCGACGGGAGCTTCGGGCGCAGGCGTCTTCGGCA
>JBQTKE010000678.1:0-4722 GCA_052386435.1 Myxococcaceae bacterium | reverse complement strand
CTCGGGCCCGGTGCTCATGGGCGAGGCGCTGGGAAGGAGTCTGAATGTCCCGGCGATTCGGACGACGCAGCGGGTGGGATTGCAGGGTTTCTTGGAGCGGCTGCAAGCGCTGGGGTTCGCGTCTCTTGACCAGCCTGCCACGCGGTATGGGCTGGGGCTCGCTTTGGGGAATGGAGAGGTGACGCTGCTGGAGCTGACGCAGGGGTATGGGACTTTGGCCAGAGGCGGGAGGAAGTGTGTTGCTGATCCGATCGTGGGTGCAGTGTCGCGTTCGGGGGACGGGGCTACGGCTTCCGGCTTCGCGGCGACGGGCGAGCGGGTTCTTTCGGATCAGGCGGTCGCTTTGGTGCGGGGGGTGCTTTCTGACGAGGAGCTTCGGATTCGCGCTTTTGGAGCCAACAACGCTTTGATGCTCCCCTTCCCTGTTGCGGTAAAGACGGGGACGAGCACGAATTGGCGCGACAGTTGGGCGATTGGTTTCACTCCTCAGTACACGGTGGGCGTTTGGGTCGGTGATTTGGAGGGAAAGCCTCTCGAACAGCTGGCCGTGGTCAGTGGGGCGGGACCGCTGTTTTACAAGGTCATGAAACGCGTCGCGCTTCGGCATGGGCAGGCTCGGCCGGAGGCGGCACCTTTGGGTGAGGGGCTCACGCACTCCACCGTCTGTGCCACGTCAGGGTTGGCGCCTACGCCGCTCTGCACGGAGCGACGGCACGTTCTCATGCCGACCAGCGCGGTCCCTCACGAGACTTGCTCGCATCACAAGTGGGTCAGGCTCGATGTTCGCAACGGGTTGCTTGCGGGCGAGAAGTGTCCGGCTCGGTTCGTTCGGACCGAACGCTTCGAGGAACTGCCCGCGGCCTACGCGTCCTGGCAGGAAGAGCAGGGTCGACGGGTCGCTCCGCGGCGCTACTCGCCTCTGTGTCCGGAGTCGGGAGTGGTCAGCGGCGCGGTGGTCATTACGTGGCCGCGCAAAGGCGACACGTTCTTGATTGAACCGGGCTACGCGTCGCGGACTCAGACGGTAAAGCTCTCGGCGGAGGTGAGTCCTGCTCGCGGCGAAGTGGCGTGGCTCGTTGATGGCGCGGAGGTCGCGCGAGCGGAATGGCCCTACTCTGCTCGTTGGCAGCTGGCTCCCGGACGTCATCGACTTGAGGCTGTCGCGGGACGGGATCGCAGCGACCCAATTGAGTTCGAGGTCCGATAGGTCAAATCCCTGTCTATCCACATGCCGGCAATTTGCAGTTCGACTGCAAAAATGTCGAATGCGCAGCGCGCCTGTGGCCTGCCTGGAGTCACCTGCTCAGGGTCCGATCGACGGCACAGGTTCATCTAGCAGCTTGGCTCGGATCAACGACACGGGGATGGACCCTTCCGCGAGCAGCGCATCGTGAAAAGCGCGGTCCGAATACTTCTTGCCCATTCGCTTCTTGTACGCATCACGCAGCGCCAGAATCTGCGCCTTGCCTGAGTAGTAGCAGATGAGCTGGGTAGGCCACTGGATGGCCCGGAGCAGGTCTTCATCGATCTCGCCCTTGCCGGGCTCGGCGCGCGACTTGAAGTCGGCTGCCTTCTGAAGATCCCACTCTCCGGTTTCCACGCGCACGTCGTAGACGACCCGCGCCACTCGAAATCGATAGGACTTCGCCACGGCGTACTCGGCTTCGACGGATGGCCCGAGTCCGCCGTGCTCCCAGAGCGCTTCTTCCGAGTACAGCGCCCAGCCTTCGGTGAAGACGGGATCCGGCAACAGGCTGCGCAGCGGGTTCGCGTGGAGTCGCGCGAGTGCGAGCTGCAGGTGGTGCCCGGGAATTCCCTCGTGCGCGGCGTAGGGCCCCATGCCGTTCTGCCGAAAACCCTGCATCTGGAGCACGGTGGGCAGCCGGTCTTCTTCTTTGATCGAGGCGAAGCGCTCCACGTTCCAGTAACCGACATCAATCGGCACGAACGGCGGCGGCGGGTTCATGCTTCCGCCATCACCGGTCAGCGGCACCATCGCGTCCGGCGTCTCCCGCGCGCGCAACGGTCCCACTCCCGCGGGGATGGACACGAACTTTCCATCGAGCGTCGCTCGGCGCAGCGCCGCGGAGATCTGGTCGTGCAGTCCAAGAAACCGCTCGGCGCTCAACGCCGCGGCCAGCTTCTTCTGTGCCGCGGTCGGCTCCGGTTTGACCTTCACCTTCGCCTTGAGCGCGCCGATTCGTTGGTCCACTGAAGCGAGATCCCGCTCTGCCTGATCGAGCAGCTGCGCGGGCGTCCACGGCAACAGCAAAGAGCGCCGCAGTCGCCACGCGTACGCTTCCGGCCCCACCACCGCGGCTTCGCGCTGCGGCTTCGAACTCGTGAGCTCGCGGCCGTACGTCTCCAGCGCAGCGCGGGCCTCCTCCGCTCCATCGCTGCGAGCCATCTCCTGCAACGCGGCGGTCAGCTTCGCGGCGGTCTCGAGGTCTCTTCTTGTGACCTCGGTGGCGAGCTTCCGAATCTCCTGGAGCATCGCCGGCACCTTCACCCACAACTTCTCGCGATCAGCCTTTGCTTCAGGCACGTACGTGAGCAGCGCGATCTGTGTGTTCGCAAGGGACTCGAGCCAAGCCGCGGGCCGCCGCCGATACAGCTTCTCGACCATCAGCTGGTGCCGCGCCGTCTCCGCGTTGGCGAAAATCCACCGGAAGTCGATCTGACGGTCGACTGGCCATTGTCGCCAAGGCATCGCACGCAGCGCCGCGAGGTCCGCATCGAGACGGGTCACCAGCCCCTTCACGACCTCGGGTGCAAATGACGGGACTCGCAGCGCGTCTTGAAACAGCCCGGCCCCCGCGGCCTGACTGGGGTCGATCGCGAACAGCACGTCCACAATGTCGCGCGTGATTCTGACGAATTCGGTGTTACCCGGAATGGGCAACGACTCGATCGTCGGGGTTCCACTTAAGGCGGTCAGGGTCAGGGTCGCGGCGGCAATCGGCAGACACATAGGGTGAGCGATCACCACAGATGCCGTCCTGACCGCAAGCGGCTCAGTCGTCTGCAACCCGAGAACGCGGCGCTGGCTGGGACCCGTCGACTCGTCTAGAAGGCTCCCGTCCTAGGAGCCGAAATGTCGCGTCTGTCATGTGCAGTGCTTCCGGCAGTCATTCTCTTGGCCTCAGGTTGTCAGGTCGAAAAGCTCTACCCGGACCAAGTCGGCATCGGCATCGCTCGGCTCTCGGTCCGCAACGCGGGCACGCTGGTCTCGTTGATTCAAGCGAACACAACGTGCGGCTTTTCCAGCCGTCCTGTGCTCGACGCCGCGGTGCTCACCGGCGAGTGGGGAAAGCCCGGCTCTGCCGAGCTCGCGGTGGAGAACTGCCGGATGGACTTCGGCGAGGGCACGGTCGTCTCGAAGGACTGCAACGGCGTGGAGACGACGGTCTCCGGCGCGGTCACGGTGAGCGGGAAGGTCTCGATGAGAGGCACGCTCACCAACAACCCGAACATGCCGCTCATCCCGGACGCGGCGGACAGCGTTCACTTCGATCTGAGTGCGAGCTTCGAAAACTTCGTGGTGCGCGAGGCAGGCGTGAAGACAGCCCTCACGGTGAAAACGGGGGCCTTGAGCTTCCGCGCGGACCCGCCCCTCGCTGTCAGCGAGCTGAGCGGCGCGTGCAGCATGGTCACCCGCGCCATCGGCGTGAGCAACATGAGCTACGGCAAGTCCCGAGTCTTCGTGGAGACGACGGACCGTCAGTTCCCTGCTGAGGTCGACAGCTCTTCGTTCTCCGCGCGGGCGGGAAAGTACGGCGACCAGGAGAACGTGCTTGAAGGTGAGCTCACCGTTTGGGGCTCGAAGCAGGTGCTGCCAACGAAGTGGGATTCGAAGGGCTTGGATCCGGACTACGACGCGGCGAAGTTTGAAGCGTCGTACGCCTGCGCGGCCGACTTGGCGAAGCCGGTGAGCTACCAGTGTCTCCCGCTGCGCGAAGTGGAAGCGCAAGCGGCGGCGCGTCTGTCGGTGGCGATCTACGGCACGCTCGCGGCTTACGTGGACGACGACACGACGTGCGGCTTCTCTTCTCCCGCGGCGATGAAGACGGCGCGGATCACCGGCGCGGTGGGCAAGCGCGGCGGTTCCGTCAAGTACACGTTGCCCGCGCCTTGCCGCTTGAGCTTCCCTGTGGAAACGGTGGCGAGGGAGTACTGCACTGGGCTGAAGCGGTCGGTGAAGGGCACCTTCCTCGTCACTGGGACCAAAACGGTGAGCGGCATTCCGACGAACGATCCGAACGAGCCGGTCGTCCCCACGTCGCGCGATCCCGCCACGGCCACGCTCACCTTCCGCTTTCAGGACTTCGAGCTCACCGACAACCAGGGCAGCCCTTCCCTCAACATCAAGAGCGGCCAACTCTCCGGCGCGGTGTCGCCTCGTCTGGCGCTCGACACCAGAACCGGAGCCTGCTCGCTGAAGACCGCGGGCGCCAGCTTCAGCAGGCTGACGTGGGAAGGCGCCTCCGCGGTGCTCAAAGTCGATGGCCACCAGCTTCCGCTTGATCTCCGCTCGTCTCAGCTCGACGCCGTCAACGGAACGATTGGCGAGCGTGCGAATTGGCTCACCGGCGCCGTCACCATCGACGATCAAGGTCCGGTGGTGCTGCCGCGGAACGGAGCTCCGGTGCTCGACCCGCGCTTCGTCGCGGACAAGTTCGACGAGTTCGATTCATGCCGGCCGCACACGAAAATCGCCGCCAG
>JBQTKE010000677.1:0-3559 GCA_052386435.1 Myxococcaceae bacterium | reverse complement strand
TGGACGGCGTCGCCCGGCAGGAGTGCTCCATTGGGCGGCTCAACTTCGGTCCTTCCGGTCTCAACGCCCGGCGGCAGGCCGAGACGCTCTCGCGCGTGGATGCGGAGCCTGTGGCCGAGTCGTCCATCGCGGTTCTCGTCAAGGCGCAGCCGGTCCGCGTGCGAGACCACCGCAACAACACTCAGTACGACGAGCTGCGCATCAGCGCGGTCTACCGAGCGCCAGGGGTGCGGCTTCACGCGGGGATGTTCGCGTATGTCGCCGGTCCGCGCGACAACGGCTTCCAGCCCACGCACCTGCTCAATTCCGACTTGCAGACGCGGACCCTGGACGTCACCTACGCCGTCAAGTTCCTCTGGGTGGGTCCCTCGGACCAGACGCCGAACTACTTTCCCGTCGACAATTTCTTCACGGTGAGCGCCCACCGTGCGGTGGATCCCGGCACGCTCTCGACCCGCTACGAATTCGACGTGGACCAGCGCTTCAAGCGCATCACGAACTAACGGGGGCATTCCGGTACGTCCACCAACTTCTGTCTGAAGAAGCTGCGCGCAGCGCGGCACAAATCTACTGCTGCGCCTGACGGGCGACGACCAACTCTTTGCGCTTCGGGTCCATCCAGCCCACGACGGATCGTCCATCCGAACGAACGTTAGCGCCCGACGTTCCACCAGATGTCCCCATCCTCGGCCATGCGCACGAGAAACTGCCACAACTTGCCGTCGTAGAAGTGGTTCGAAGGCACGGGCGGCTGCGACCGCACCGCCTCGCCGAACGACTCCGGCGCCGAATAGTGGCGAGTGCGATCGAGTTGCCGGATTCGCTGCAGCCGCGGGTCTGCGCTGGGCAGGACGTGCACGTCCACGCACTGCAGGAGAACCTCGCGCGGGACGACCTCTCGGAAGACCGAAGCCAGGGTCCCGCTCCCCACCGGTAGCCAGAGGCGTCTGGGATGGATGGGCACCTGGGCGGCGAGCCACTCCCACTGGAGGGCCAGCGCCAGCCGGAGGTGCCGGGTGAAGCCCGGCGTGTCGAAGCCGAGCGGGACCTTCATGCGCGTCTGCTGACCCGTGACGTGCGTGGCGGCTGCGGCCTCCGCCTCGGAGAGGGTGCGCGAGAGCTGGATGCGGGCGCCGAACGACGCGGCGAGCTGCGTCAGCCCATGGGCTGCGATGGGGCCAGTCCGCCCAGGATCCCCCTCCGCGAAAAGCGTGCAGGGCACGGCGAGTGCGCGACAGGAGGCCGCCAGCGCCACCTGTGCGAAGCCGGCGAACGGGCTCGCGTAAACGAACTCGCGGTAGCCGGCGGCTACCGCCTCGCGCAGGAACGGGATCGCTGCGCGCTGCTTGGTGCCGCCCTCCAGGAGATCGTCGCGCACCACGAAGACGCGCCGGTCGCCGGCGCGCACCGCGTCGATCACGACGGGCGGAGAAAAGCGGGAAAGAGCCGGCGCGGCGACGCGCTCGGCGGGAGTGGGGCTCATAGGCGGCGCAACCTAGAGAGGCGCCCACCCCGCGCCAAGCCGCAGCAGCTTCAACAGACGTTGCCGCGATGGACACCCCGCGCGGGTTTGGACTCTCCGACGGGGTGCCTTTCTCCGACGTCGCGTTGGTCAAACTGGCGCAGCCCGCTCCGAGCGAGTTCGTCATCGGCTACGACCGTCGCGACATTCTTTCCCATGGGAAGACGGTACGCGTCGCTGGCTGGGGCGGCATCGATGCCTTCGAGCTCAAACCGTTTCCGACGCCAGGCGAGGGCGGGATCCAGGTCGATGGCGGCATTCGAGTGGATGGCGGTACCGGGTGGTCAGCGGCCCGCCCCGGGCGCCGGTGTCGAAGAAGATGCGCAGGATCAGGTCGTCGCGCCGGCCGAGCCTTGTTGCCCGATCGATGGTCGCGAGCACATGCAATAGCTCCTCATGCTCGACGCAGACCACGACCGGCGGAGCGGTCTTCTTGATCGGGATGGCCGAGATCCGCTTGGAGATGAACCTCTCTTCCTTGGCCTACAGCTCATCGGTTCCGCGAGCGTCCGGAGGGGATCAGTGCGCGGGTGGTCACGTCACCCGCTGCGAAGCGCGAGAGCGCGACATTCCTGGTGACGGACTACCGCTTGGCCCGAACCTGCGCCACACTGCAGTGGATGGATCGAATCATCCGCATGGCGTCAAACTTCGATGAGGCCGAGGCCGCTGATCGGGCTGATCTCGCACGTCTCACGATTGAACAGAAGCTCTCCGCCGTCGAACGTCTTCGGAGGATTTGGTTCGGTGAAGATTGCACTGAGTCGAGACTGGAACGAGTTCTTGACTGCGCTTCTCTCAAATCGCGTCAAGTTTCTCGTGATAGGGGGTCACGCGGTAGCGGTGCACGGCGAACCTCGGCTGACCGAGATCTGGCGGACGTTGCGATGCTGAAGCGCACGCCTCCGTCGAGAAAGCGGCGACGCCCCCGAGCCAAATAGAATCCGCATTCGCTCACATCGCGGGGAATTTGAAATCCACCGCTGCCATCATTCCCATGGATGCGCACGTTCGCATGTAACGAGAACCCGTCCTGGGAAGCACAGCGCCGCTTGCGCGGCGGAGTCGAAGGGGCCCAATCAAGGGGCAACGGCAGCCGCGCTTGGATGGATGCTCCCTTGAGGGTCTCGAGAGCGTCCATCGGGACGTCGTCCTCATCCAGCCGCCCACGCCGCACCAACAACCGCATGACTCGCCCAGCGACGCAGGACAACAGCTCGGCGACATCCTCGTCCGAGGGCGGCGGCAGCTCGACAAATTCAACGGGGGCTCCCCTCTCAACTTGAGTAAAGACGCCGTCGGGCACCAAGACATGGAAGTGCACGTTGAACTGCGGGGCTGAACCAAACCGTTGAATGAAGGTGATGGAGCCGCACTCCGGTGCGCGCACGCCAGGGGCCGCGCACGGCGGCGGTGAAAAGTGAAGACGGCTCGGGCAGGATGCGCAGCGAGCTCGCCATCAAGTCGGAGTCGTTGCCGAGGTGCCAACGCACGCGTCTTGGAAAGGACAACACCCACTCACGTACCGGCGCTCGGGGCAGGACATGGTCAACCAAATGTGCTGCCACCTCGTGCGCGCGTCGTGCGGTACAAGAGGGGCAGAGGCCGCGATTCTTACAGGAGAAGGCGACGAGGAAGTCGCTTCCGCACCCTTCGTGGAGGCCGGGTCAATCATGGCGGTGCCGCACGCGCCGCGGCGCTCACCGGCACATCGGCCGGGGACTCACGATGACCGATCCTACTGATCACGATGACAACCGTGGTGTCCACGATTGCTGAGGGGCGCAAGCTTCCTGCCTGCGCGCCAGCTCACCGGTCCGCGGTGTCGACTCCCAGCATCTTTAGTTTCTTGAGCAGAAGATCACGGCGATCACGCACGTCGTCCTGGTCGCCCGCGCCTTTGATCGCCTCCAGCGCGCGCCGGTAGGTCTGTGCCGCCAGGCCACGCTTCGCGCTGCGCTGATACGCATCGCCCAAATGCTCAATGATCAGCGGCTCGCCCGGGGCCAACTGATCCGCCCGCTGCAGTGCATCCAC
>JBQTKE010000676.1:0-3628 GCA_052386435.1 Myxococcaceae bacterium | reverse complement strand
GTCTGGTCGACCGGGTGCAAGAGCTGGTACCTGGATGAACGCGGGAAGAACTCCACGTTGTGGCCCGGCTTCACGTTTGAATTCTGGGCGAAGACGCGCGCGGTGGAAGTGGACCATCTGAAGATCGTGGAAAGGCGACCCTCGTGAGACTGCCGGAACAACCGAGGGCGTTTATTTCGGGGGGAGGAAGTGGACTGGGGCGCGCCATCGCGCTGGAGCTGGCGCGAAGACAAGCGCGCGTGCTGGTGGCTGACATCTCCGCGGCGGCGGCTGAGAAAGTCGCCGAGGAGATTCGCGCGGCGGGAGGGGAGTCGCATCCCATCGCGTGTGACGTGACCAAGCCGGAGCAAGTCGAGTCCGCCGCGCGAGAGATGGAGCAGATCTTCGGCGGGGTGGATCTCGTCGTGAACAACGCCGGCGTCGCCGCGGGAGGGCCCGTGGGCGAGTTCTCCCTAAAGGACTGGGAGTGGATCGTCGCCGTCAATTTCTGGGGCGTGCTCTACGGGTGCCATGCCTTCGTTCCTCGACTGAAAGCGCAGGGGCACGGAGCGTTGCTGAACGTCGCATCCGCCGCAGGGTTCGCCAGTCTCCCGGAGATGGGCGCGTACAACGCCACCAAGGCCGCCGTGGTTTCCCTCTCAGAGACGCTCTACGGAGAGCTCGGACGACACGGCGTGGGCGTGAGCGTGCTCTGTCCCACGTTCTTTCGCAGCGGGCTGATGCAGAGCTTTCGCTCGCCCACGGATCGTCACCGTCAGCTCGCGGACAACATCTTCGCCAAGTCGAAGGTGAAATCCGAGGATGTCGCGCGAGCGGCGATCAAAGGCGTCGAGCGAGGAACCCTGCACATCCTGCCGCAGCTCGACGCCAAGCTCGTCTGGGCGCTGAAGCGCTGGACCCCCGCGCTCTACTTCCGAGCTCTGCGCAACCACCACGAACGCGCTGTAGAGAGACTGCTCGCGACGTAAGCTCGGTCAGTCCGCGCGCTTCACGAACGACCAACCTTCCAGCGCGAAAACCCAGCTGGGCGGACAATGAGAGCCTCACGGCTGAAGACTCGCAAGCTGACGGGCCGCGCTTTTGGAGCACGGGCGAGGGGTTGGGCTTCAGGCCCGGCTACCGAGTGACTCCTGGCGATTCCCGAAGAAGGTGGTAATTCTGGCGCTTTTGTGTCGCTCTGCGGTCAGAGGTAGATGTCGGCACCCGTAAGCGCAGTGGCCACCTTCAGTTGCCTTAGAGCGTCGGTCAGAATCGCCTCACCGCGATGGATGGCTCACTGCGACACCTCCCTTTCATGAACCGCAGTTGGCCGTGGTTGCTAATGACGAACCGGCTTCGTCCCACGACGTCGATGGCGCTGTTGCTGATGCTGCTTTCAGGTTGCGAAATGCGGACACCCGAAGGGCCTACCGGGCGGCTGCACAAGCTGCCTGCGCGACTTCCAGCTACGGAGCTCGTGGGCGCGTCTCGCCTGACGAAAGCCGCGGAGGGGTATCGCGCAGCGCCATCTCGCCCTGCCCAGCGGACGTTGGCTCGTGCCGCATTTCCAGAACTCGTGCCAACGGTGTCGGACTCTGCTCTGCTTCCTATGACGGTCAGCTGGCCAAAGCGAGTAAACGAGCCCATTCAGCTGCGGACGTCGGCTGGACTCTTCAAGGTGAGGAGGCTGAAGGCGGGCTTGGCCCCCTGGGCGTGGGACGGCGCGCGGGACACTGTTTTTGGAGATGACTTTCATCTTGTTTCCCCCGCGGGAGCATTCCAGGCCCTTCCCGAAGGGGGCGGATGGCGAACCGGGCGCATCGAGGAGTATTGGATCGCGGACCGGACTGAACCTGTCTGGACGGTGGACTACGAGGTCGACGTCCCTCCCGGGATTGTGGAAGTCCGGGATACTGGAGATTGGCTGGAGTTTCTCGACACGAGAGGCGTCCCACGTCTGCGCTTTCACCCGCTTACTGCTCGCGATGCAGGCGGCACCCAACGTCGCGGCGAGCTGGCGCTGGGAGGCGTTCGGCCGGCGGAGTCAGGACAATTCCGGATCTCCCTCGCCAGAGTGCACCTCCGGAATGAGATCGCGTTGGAAGGGCTCACCGCTCCGGTCGTGCTGGACCCCGGCTGGTCATCAACTTCCGTGATGGCTTCGGCGCGCGCCGCTCAGAGCACCACTCTTCTCACCAATGGAAGAGTCCTTGTGGCGGGAGGTGTCGACAGCGCAGGGGCGGTCCTCAATTCCTCGGAAGTACTCGACCCGGAATCCAGCGCGTGGAGCGCCGGTCCTGCGCTGGCAAACCAGAGAGCGCATCACACTGCGACGCGACTCCTCGATGGACGGATTCTCGTTGTCGGGGGCCAAAATGGGGCGATATTCCCGCCCGAGGCCGAGGTGTATGACCCACGGGCCAATACCTGGTCGAGCGGGGGGATCGCTACCGGAAGGCGCGAGCACACGGCAACCTTGCTTCCCGACGGGCGGGTCCTTGTCATTGGGGGCAGTGCGATCTCAGGAGCGCGGCTGACATCTGTCGAACTCTACAGCGCGGTACTGAATACCTGGACCTCTGCGCCAGCCCTTCCTGAAGTTCGCAGCTTACACACGGCCAATCTGCTCCAGGATGGCCGAGTCCTCGTCTCAGGCGGAAACGGGTTGACTGCCCAAACGCCGAGAGTCGACCTGTTCGATCCCTCCAATGGCGTTTGGACCCCAGCCAGTCCACTCGCCAACGGGCGCGCCGAGCATGCCGCAACGGTGTTGCTGAGTGGCCAGGTCCTTGTCAGTGGAGGGGAGACCGGCGGTACCCAGCTCAGCAGCTGTGAGCGCTTCAACCCACTCTCGGGCGTCTGGAGCTCGGCCGGGACAATGACAGCGACGCGCTCCGAGCACACCGCTACCCTGCTCCCAGATGGACGAGTGCTCGTGGCGGGAGGTCGCTCCACCATCGGGATGAACCAAGGCGGTGAGTTGTACAACCCGGCGATGGACGCATGGACTTCTGCGGGACTATTCAGCCAGCAAAGGCGGAGGCACGGCTCTGTGTTGTTACCGACTGGAAGGGTCCTCTCCGTCGGCGGGTTCACCGTGCCGAGCAACACCACGGTCACCGCCACGGCCGAAGTCTACGAACCGGGGACCGACGTCTGGGGTGGAGGAGCAGGGGACGTCTTCGTCGGGCGTGACCTCCACACCGTCAACCTTCTCTTGGATGGCCGCGTCTGGATGGCAGGAGGGAGAAGCGTAGGAGTCCCAGTCTCCGTTACGGAGTTGTTCAGTCCGTCGACGAGTGCCTGGGCTGCGGGTCCGGTCCTGAATCAGGCGCGGTGGGGCCACTCGACAACGCTGCTCCTTGATGGACGGGTGCTCGTCGCCGGAGGACGGGGCGTTGGAGCGATGAACCTTGCGTCCGCTGAGCGTTTCGACCCTGTCGCCGGCGTTGTGAGCACGCTCAGCGCCTCGATGACCCAGGCGCGCCGAGAGCACGCTGCCGTTCGCCTGAACGACGGACGGGTCCTGGTTGTCGGAGGTTTCGCCAGTGGAGCGCCTGTCGAGTCGACGGAGCTCTTCGACCCGCAGGCTTCAACCTGGATGGCCAGGGCGAGCATGGCGACTCCACGACAGGGACATCGCGCGACG
>JBQTKE010000675.1:0-11082 GCA_052386435.1 Myxococcaceae bacterium | reverse complement strand
TCCGTGCACTGCCTGCAGCTGGCGGATGCGCTCAACAAGCGCGGCATCAATGTTCAGCCAATTCTGTATCCCGCCGTGGAAGAGCACCTGGCGCGGCTGCGGTTCTTCATCTCCGCGAGCCACACCGAGAAGCAGATTCAGTACACGGTGAACGCGGTGGCGGAGGAGCTGGCGAGGATCACCGCGGACGAGCAGGCGCAGTCGGCGTGATGGCTCCGACGCCTGAACATTCACGAATACTTAAAGCTCAAGACGGCCGGCAACGATGTCGTCACGCACGAAACCGGTGGCGCGGTTTTTCGAGAATGCTTCAGACATCACCGGAGAAACATGTCACAAAAAATCGGCACCAAAGAGTTCGTCCAGCGCGTCACCGAGCAGTTTGCCCAATCCATCTCGGCTGCCAATACCGACCCAAGCGGTAGCAGGTTCTACCTGACCGTCAAGGAAGCGAAGACCCTCCCGCTGCAGTTCCAAGACAACTTCGACAACTACCGCAAGGCGCACGGCAATGGCTCCGTGGCAGTGGACCCGCTGCGAGAGAGCTTCCAGGCCTACGCCAAGCAAGCCGCTGAGAAGGCAACGCGTGACGGTGTGATCGACGCTTCGCTGCTACCTCGCGATCTTCAGGACAACCTCCGAGTGATTTTGAGCGAGCAGCCGCCCCCGACGACGCCCACGCTCGAGACAAAGCTCTCCGACAGCGTGATGTCTTGGCGCACCGAAGTGGGCGACTACTACGGCCCCGGCGACGAACCGCTCGCGGCGAGCGATGCAGCCTCGCTCAAGACATTCTTCGAAGCGGCTCCCCGCAAGGACGCTCCAGTTCCCGCGGGTTCTTCCGCGGTTCGAGCTGAACGGATTGTCGGCGCTGAGAGCAATCCGCTTATTGAAGGATCGGTGTTGGTGCTCTTCGACGGCGCAGACCAAGCGAAGGAGATGATCTACCAGACCGAGGGGCAGACCTTTTCATTCGACCTCTGAGGGTGGCGCTCCCAGACGGTGAGCTACTCGCCGTTCGAGACGTAGCCGCGGAACTTGTCGACCTTCACCTTGCGGCCACGCAGCGTCGTGGACTTCAAGGCGGAGAGCACGTGCGCGGCCTGGTCCTTCGGAACCTCGACCACCGAGTGCATCTCTGAAATCTGAATCGAGCCGATCTGCTGCGCCTTCAGGCCAGCTTCGTTGGCGATGGCGCCGACGATGTCCGCCGGGCGGATGCCGATGCTGTGGCCAGCGCCGATGAAGAGCTTCACCACGTCGAAGCCAGCGCCGCGAGGTGCACGGGCGCGCTCGAAGTGAGCGGGACCGCGTTCACCGCCAAGTCTGGCTTCACGATCGAACCGGCGGGGACCGGAGTCACCGTCTCGGTCGGCGCGGCCGCGGGAGCTGAGCTTCGCACCGTCTGATCGACCACGAGAGCTGAACTTTTCCTCATCTCGTCCGAGGCGACCGCGGGGACGCTCTTCAAATCGGGACTGCGGCGGCGGAGCCAGATCCAGCTCGGGGACGTTGTCGCGATCTTCGCCCGAGGCGAGTTGCGCCAGCTTGAGCGCCGCGGCCGCGATGTCCAGGGGCGCGAACTCGGACGCCAGCCCCTCCGCCACGGAGCGAACGGTCTCGAACTTCCCACTGGCGAGCATCTCGCGCAGCGACTTGCTCAGCAGCTCCTGCTTCTTGGCGCGCAGGTCCGCGACCGTCGGCAACGCGGCGACGTCAATGCGCTGACCGGTCACGCGCTCGATGTTCTTGAGCAGCCGACGTTCGCGCGGAGACGCGAAGCTGATGGCCACGCCTTCTTCACCGGCTCGGCCGGTGCGGCCAATGCGGTGCACGTACGCTTCGGGCGCGGTGGGCAGGTCGTAGTTGACGACGTGCGAGAGCTTCTCGATGTGCAGCCCGCGCGCGGCGACGTCGGTGGCGACGAGAATCTCCGCCCTACCCGTCTTGAACATCTTGAGCACACGGTCGCGCTGGTCCTGGCTCATTCCGCCGTGCAGCGGTTGTGCCTTGAAACCCAGCCCCGTGACGTGCTCGGTGAGCGTCTCCACTTCAGTGCGCGTGCGGCAGAAGACGATCGCGCTGCGCGGCGTCTCCACATCCAGCACCCGACCCAGCGCGGCGTTCTTCTGTCCGTGCGCCACGAAGTACGCGGTCTGACGAACCTTGGGCAGCTCGCCCGCGGTCAGCTTCTCTTGCGCGATCTTCACCTTCGCGGGCTTCTTCAGGTGACGTTCGGCGATCGCAGCAATGCGCGGCGGCAATGTCGCGGAGAAGAGCGCGGTCTGCCGCTCTTCCGGCAGCGAGGAGAGAAGCGCGTCCAGGTCCTCCGCGAAGCCCATGTCGAGCATCTCGTCCGCCTCGTCCAGCACGACGGTGCGGACGTTCTCCAGCTTCAGCGTGCGGCGGCGAAGGTGATCCACCGCTCGACCCGGGGTGGCCACCACCACGTCCGCGCCGCGCTTGAGCTGACGCAGCTGCTGGCCAATGTCCTGTCCGCCATAGACGGCCAGAACGCTGACGCCCATCTCCTTGCTGTAACTGTGAATGGCCTCCGCGACCTGCACCGCGAGTTCACGCGTGGGAACCAGCACCAGCGCGGACGCGCTGAACGGTCCGGCTTTGCCCACCTCGATTCGGTTCAACAGCGGCAGCGCGAAGGCCGCGGTCTTACCCGTGCCCGTCGCGGCCTGACCCAATACGTCGCGACCGGCGAGCAGATGCGGCATCGCCTCGCGCTGAATGGGCGTGGGCTCTTCGTATCCAAGGTTTGCGAGCGCCTTCAGCAGTGGTTCACGCAAACCAAATGCTTCAAAGCCCGGGGTGTCGTCGAAATCTGAGATGGGAGCAGTCACGGGGGCGCGCACACTCTCACAGAGAGGACGCCTGGGAGAAGGGCCCCCCTCCCGAGCGAGGCTCGATAGGTGACAACCGGCGTGACAAGCAGGCCTTAACACTTCTTCACCGGCGCCCCTGCGGTGCCTTCACATCGCCTTCGTAAATCTCTTCACGAAGGACGACCCCGTCCTCGGAGGAGAAAACAATGTTTGGCTTTGTGATTGGAGCGCTGTGTTTGGTGGGCCTGTTCAAGGTGGCGCGAGGGGGCGGACATTGGCGTTCCCCTCGTTACGGCCGCCGCCGCGAACGTTGGATGCTGCGCTGGCTGTACGAGCGTCTGGACACCACGCCGGGCCAGGAAAAGGTGATTCAGGAGGCGGTCGATGAGCTCCGCCAGGCGGGGCGTAAGGCCGCGACGGACCTCAGGAATACCGGTCCGGACATCGCCAAGGCCCTGCGCGGAGAGCAGCTGGACCACGAGGTCTTGAAACAGGGCTTCTTGCGTCAGGACGCTCAGCTGGAAGAGGTCCGCCGCGCGGTCCTTGTGGGCCTGGAGAAGGTCCACGGTGCCCTGGACGCTCGGCAGAGGGAAGAGCTGGCGGAGCTGTTCGAGAGCATCCCGGCGTGGATGGAAGGACGGATGGGCGGCCGTGGCCTCGGCTTTGAGCGTGGCTGCGGCGGTCCGCGGCGCGGGCGTGGCTTTCGCCATGCGCACCACCTTCGCGGCTGCGACCACGGCCCGGACGATGACGCCCAGATGGCCTGAGCCCACATCAACGAGACGCTTGAGAGAAACAGGAGAAAGAACATGAGACGGACAGTGTTGATTGGGTTGTTGGCGTTCGGAACCGTGGCGGGCTTGGGGTCTGGCTTCTCAGCCGTGAGACACAGGATGCATGAGCGAGCCTGCGCGGACGGGCGTTACGACGGACGGTTCGGTCCGCCGTGGGCATCGGCCCCAGCGCCGAGCCAGAACGCCTCGCCGGTCATCGTGAACACGCCCGCTGCTCCGTCCGCGCCGGCGCCCACGATCATCATCATTGGGAACGGAGCGGGGAACGCGCCAGCGCACGTCGTCTCCCCCGCAACTCCGTAACGCTTCCGGACTCCAGCGGTGACATGCTCGCCGCTGGAGTCGCGGGATAAAAGGCCAGCCATGTCCATCCGAGTGCTGCTGATTGACGACGACCGCCGGCTCTTCGAGCTGCTCTCCACGTATTTGCAGCAGAACGGCGTGACCGTGACCGGCGCGTCGGATGGATCGTCTGGCTTGACCAAGCTGGACACGGATGTGTTCGACGCCGTGCTGCTGGACGTGATGATGCCGGGCATGGATGGGCTGGAGGTCTGCAAGCGCATCCGCGCCAAGAGCCGCATCCCCATTCTCATGCTCACCGCGAAAGGCGACGAGACAGATCGCGTCGTGGGTCTGGAGCTGGGCGCGGACGATTACATCGCCAAACCGTTCGGCCCACGCGAGCTGCTCGCGCGACTCAAAGCAGTGCTTCGTCGTGCGCAACCCGCGGCGGTCGATGAACAGCTCCGAGTGGGTGAGCTCGTCCTGGACGTGACTGGGCGAGAGGCCGCGCTGCTCGGTAATAGGCTTGAGCTCACCGGCCTGGAGTTCGACATCCTGCTCGCGCTTGCCCGTCGTGCCGGTCGCGTCGTCCCGCGTGATTCCCTGATGTCTGAAGCGGGACGCAGCGACGTCACCGTCTCCGAGAGAACTGTCGACGTGCACATCTCTCACCTGCGCCAGAAGCTGGGTGACGACTCCAAGGTGCCGCGCCTCATCAAGACCGTGCGCGGCGTGGGCTACGTGCTGGCGAAGGACGACGCATGAGAGAGTCGGAGCGCCAGGATCACGGGTCATGAGAGGACCGGGGCATCGCCATCCTCGTCACCCGCGGCACGGTCGGCGCGAGGGTCCCTTCCCTTTCAACCGAAGTGATCCGCGTTGGCGCATGTGGGCGCTGAGCCACTACGTCCGAGCGCATCTGCATCGCCGGCTTTTCGTCTGGTTCGGCGTCACCATCTTCGCCACCGGCGCCGCGGTGTTTCTCACTGCGAAGCTGACGAGCGACGGTCCGGCGCCTTGGGGCCGAGCACAGGGTTTCGTCGCGGGTCGCTTCGCGAGCGTCTGGCAGAACCCGACCGCTCGAACAGAGCTGGCGCACGCGATTGCCACCGAGCTCAACGTCGCCGTGAGTTTGGAAGATCCGCAGGGGCACGTGCTGACCAAGGAAGGCGGCACCTGCGTTCGGTCTTGGCTGAACACGCCCGTGCGGGATTCGCAGACCGGACAAGCCTTGGGACGCGTGAAGCTCTGCTCGGAGACCCACTGGTGGGAGGGCAGCTACAAAGGTTTCCTACCCTTCCTTGCCGCGCTCTTCGTGCTCTGGGCCGCCGCGGGGAAAATCTCTCGTCGCCTCTCGCGGCCGCTGATGGAGCTGGCCTACGTCGCGAAGGATCTCGGGACTGGGAATCTCTCCGCCCGCGTGAAACTGGGCGACCGGCACGCACTGGGTGAGACGCACGTGGTGGGCGTCGCGCTGAACGACATGGCGGATCGGATACAGAAACAGCTTCAGGATCAACGCGAGCTGCTCGCCACCGTGTCCCACGAGCTGCGAACCCCTCTGGCGCGAATCCGACTGCTCACCGAGTTGATTCGCGAAGCGGGCGGCGCGAGCAGAACCGTGGACGATCTGGATCAAGAGATCGTCGAGATCGACGCGTTGGTCGGAGATCTCCTCGCCAGCTCGCGTGTGGAATTCGGGACATTGAACCTTCGCGAGCTGGAAGCCGCGGATGTGGCGCGACGAGCGCTGGAGCGCACAGGGTTCGAAGCAGGCGCACTGAGCCTTGAAGCCACTCAGTCGATATTCCAAGGAGATGCTACCCTGCTGGCCCGTGCGCTCGCGAATCTCTTGGAGAACGCGCGCAAGCACGGTGGCGGTGAGATCCGACTGAACGTGCGCAACGAAGGCGATCGGATCGTTTTCGAAGCGCAGGACCGAGGTTCTGGCTTCGCGCCGGGCGAAGAGGATCAGCTCTTTCGACCGTTCTACCGACGCGCCGGAAAACCCGAAGACGAGAGCGGGTCGCTCGGGCTAGGTCTTGCGCTGGTGCGTCGCATCGCGGAAGCGCACCAAGGTCGCGCCTACGCGAAGAGCCGAGAAGGCGGCGGCGCGCTCGTGGGAATTGAGCTGCCACTTCGGCGCCACGCGTAAGCTCGACGGTCCGATTCGGAAGATTGCTTTAGACCCTAAGGGGATGGGTTGTTTCCTTAGCGCTCAGTCTTTCGAGTCGAAAGCCTGCCTCGCGCTGGTGTCGGATCGCGAGAACGAGAACGACACCGGATCCCGGCACGAAGCGATAGATCGCGATGTATCCCGTACGCCCGAAAGAGCTGACCAACTCGCGAAGCCCCGTATTCATCGGGGCGACCCATCGTCTCCAAGCTCGGTAGTACCAAGATAGTACCGAGCTCGACACGGGAGCAAATTCGAGCAAGGACCTGGCAGCGGTTGCCAAGTCCTTCGCTTTCAGCGACGGCTGGCGCGCGGCTTCGCTGCTGCCGCGGTCGGTCCGTCGTTCAGAGTCATCACGTAGTTGCGCAGGGCCTCAATCTGCCGCTCCTGCGACCCGCCGAAGTACTTCGGGTACATGACGGTGCCCATGTCGTCCGGCGTGAAGAAGCTGGGCATTCGCGTGCCTTCCTGGAGTGACTGCGGATTCTTGATCCAAGAAGCGACCCAGTCCGGGCGCAGACGGTGCTTGGCGACGAGCAGGTTCGGCGCGGCGGAGGAAGGATCCTGACCGGCGCGGAGCTCGCCCGTGGTGTGGCAGGAGAGGCACTTGAGCTCGGTGAAGAGGGCCTGCGCCTCCGCCAGCTCCGCTCCGCCCATCTGCTTCACGCGCACGGAGACGAACGGATAGGGAACGTTGGAGCTGGCCGCGAACCCCTTGATGAGCGTGGTAGCACGCTCGTCGTTGAGCGGGAACGTGGGCATCCGGACGTCGAGCCACGGGCGCAGCTTGTTCGCCGGGTTCTGGAGGAACGCGAAGAGCCAATCCGGCTGCACGCGCCAGCCTTCCTGCTGCAGGAGCGGAGGCGCCTTGTAAATGTCATCTTCCGCGAAGATGTCTCGAATCTCTCCGCCTCGCCCGTCGACGACGTGGCAGCCACGGCAGTTGAAGTACTCGATCGTCTGGTCACCCTTCGCGACCGCCAGCCGGCGCTCGTCCGCCATGGGCCGATACGCGAGCGGGACTTCCCCGGAGATGCGCGACTTGAGGAACACCAGCAGCGAACGCACTTCGTCGTCGTTCAGATCGAATTGCGGCATGCGGGTGTCGACGCGTTCGTACTTGTAGATGCGCGGCGCTCGCAGCTTGAGGTCGGTCCAGTTGAACCAGCTGTGGTGCCGAGGATTCGGAACGGCGTTGCCGAAGTCCAACAGGTCCACCGTCTTGCGGCCGAAGTCATCCAGCGGGGCGCCGATCTTCGCGTCCAGCTCGTGGTGCTTCACGTCGTGGCAGCCGGTGCAACCGTACTTGGTGATGAGCTTGCTGCCTTCCGCCGCGGCGGCCTCGAACTCCGGGCTGTTCTCGTTGGCGAAGAGCGCAGGCCCGTTCGGCTCCGGGCCCTCTTTGAGGGTCATCAGATACGCGGTGATGTCCGCCGCCTCGTCGTCTGACAGACGCAGGTTGGGCATACGCGTGCCGGCCCACATGGAGGTCGGGTTCTTCACCCACGCGAACAACCACGCCGGCTTCGCCTTGTGACCGATGTTGGCGAGGTTGGGCGCGAAGTCGCGAGCGTCAGAACCGGAGAGCGAGCGCGGCGCTTCACACTCGCCTGGCTCCTTAGCGGTGCCGCGGGTCTTCCCGGCCTCAACTTGCTCGGGAGTGCAGAGCTTCTCCGCGGCAGTGAAGGTGTGGCAGCCGCGACAACCGACTTGCTGAACGAGGAGCTTGCCGCGCTCGACATTACCTGGGGGTGCGGACGGCAACCGTCCTTCATCCGAGTTCTTCCAGAGGTACGCCGCGATCTGCTGCACCTCTTTGGTGCGCAGCTCCAGCTCGTGCGATCCCTCGCGCGGCTTCAAATCCGGACCGAGTGCCTCCGGCCAGAAGTTCGGCATCTTAGTCCGCGGCCGGAACGACTTCGGATACGCGATCCATGTCGCCAGGAACGCAGGGGTGGTCTTCTTCTTGAGGTCCGTCAGCGTGGGTCCAATCTTGGGGAACTCGCGGAACGGCTCGATGGGGTGGCAGCCGTGGCAGCCGATCTCCGCGATCAGACGACGGCCTTTGGTGTAGTCGTCAGCGAACTTGAGGTGAATCTCTTCGGTGTGGCACTTCGCGCACGACGCCTGGTTGAACTGAGTCTGCTTGGCAACCCAACGGCCGGGAACGCCGGTCGAGTTGTTGTCGGGAGCGCCCCAGGGAGAAGGGCCGATCTGCGCGGGCCGGTGCTCTTTGTAAGCGACCAAGTCCAGCATCGGCCGCTCCCAGTAGTGGTCGTCGTAGCCGTGGGTGAACGCATTCCCCGCGACACCCTTGGTCTGCGCGCCCTGCCCTTCGTGACAGGTGGTGCAGCCGAAGCGATCGGAGGCGTGCTTGCCGATCAGCTCGGAACGGTATGGATGCGTCTGCGCCCAAACCGGAAAGTCGTAGGCGACAGGGCGAGCCGCGGAGAGCTTCTTGCCATCCTCGCCTCCAGCGCAGGCCTTCACGTGATCCTTCAGCCCTTTCACGGTGGCGGAGGTCTGCGCGCACTTCTTGGAGAAGTACGCGAGCGCGAGATCCCGCTGCGCGCCTTCAAGACACGTGTCGCCCTGTCCCGCGATCTGAATGTTGCAGTAGCCCGCGGGCTCCGGCTCTTCCACGTAGCTCGCCAACGTCTTGTACGTGTCCGCGTTCACGCAGGCCACGTGGTGCGACGGGTTGCGCATAAACTGCGACGGCTTCGACTCCCGACCACAGTAGCTGTCGAAGAAGGTCAGCACGCGGTCGCGGTCGGCGCCGTCGAAGCAACGGCCCTTGTCGGCAGCCTTGCCGTGCTCGGACGCTTCTTCATCGAACGTCAGTCCGCAGATCTCATCCGCGGTGCGCTTGTACGCGTCGATGGTGTCGGGGTTGGCGCAGTAGGCGTCGCTGACAACCTTGGGATCCGCGTTCGGCGCGTTCAGCGCTGCCAGCACTTCATACGGACGCGAGAAGCCGCATTTGTCGACCGCCGCGTGGCAGTTCTGACAGCGGTCCACGGAGTTGTCGTAGGCGGTGAGCCAGAACTGAGTCAGCTCCGTCCCCTTCTTCGCCGCCTTCTCCGCGGAAGCTTTCGCGGTGAGGATGGGATCCTTCGCCGCCGCGATGGCTGCCTTGATCCGAGTATGCTCGCCAATCAACGCGTCCTGCCGCTTGAGCCCCTCTTGGTACTTGGCCTGGGCCTCCTCGGACGTCCTCTTCGCGGCTTCAACTTCCTTGTGCTTCTCTTCGCGCTGCTTCTCCACCTCCACGCGGTGCTTACCGTGAGACTCAGCGCGTGAAATGGCCGAAGCAGCGCCGCTCTTGTCCCCCTCCGCCTCCAACCGCTTCGCGGAAGCGCGCTCCATCGACTCTTCGTGCTCGGCGTGCTGGAACTCGTAGAACAGACCGTCGTCGTCGCTCTTGAGGTACTTGACCTTCAAATCCGCGTCGGTGGCCTGGATCTTCAGCTCGACCAGCTCTTTCTTGAGCTTCTCGATCTCCGGCCGCTTCGCGACCATCTCTTGCTCGAGCTCGGCCAGGCGCTTCTCCGCCTCGGCGACGCTGAGCACGTCGTTTGGCTTCTTCGCGTCTGGGACGACCTTGAAATCCCCCGCTTCCAGCTTGCGCTCGAAGTAGCGAACGTCCTGTTGGAGCTTCTCCGTCTCGAACTGGGAGATCTTAGACTGAAACTCCTTCCAGGGGCGTCGTCCGAGGAACTCCTCGTAGAACGCCCAGCCCGTGCAGAGCGCGATCAGCATCGCGAGCAGGAAGAAGGACAACGAATGGTTTTGGCGTTCGACCGGCTTGCCCATGGTCTCTCGAAGAAAGGCTTCGGGTGAGGAGGGAGACTAGATGTTGAAGACGTTGGGCCAGACCCAAACGTACTTCACGCTCAGGACCAGGCGGAGGACGATCTTCACAACCGTGCCGCCCATACAGAGGAAGAGGAAGGAGACGATCCCGTAGCGCGCCGCCCCCAGCTTGCGCATGGCCGGGGCGTTGCGTTTCCAGATCCAGAAGAGCGGCCCCAATCCAAACCACGCGCCCACCGCGAACATGCCGGTGAGGAACGAAAGCGTCTCGTCGCGCACACCCAGCAGGTACGGGAAGTCCACGTTGGTCATGGGGACGACCTTGTGGGGATCCCAGAAGTCCCAGGGCATGTAGATGTTCCAGCCCGGGCCGCGGAAGAAGACGCCGATGATGATGAACCCTACCCACAGCCCCAAGAACCCAAAGAGGAAGGTGGCGATGGCCATCGGGCGTTCTTTGAACGTGTAGTAGCCGTTCCCGTTGGGATTGATGTCGACGTACGGAATGACCATCAGCCCCACGATGATCAGCGTCGGCAAAATCACGCCGGCGATCCACGGGTCGAAGTAGACCAACATCTCTTGCAGCCCCAGGAAGTACCAGGGCGCCTTCGACGGATTAGGCGTCTTCGACGGGTTACTCGGCTCTTCCAGCGGCGCGTCAATGACGATGGACCAGAGCAGCAGGCCCAAGATCATCAGACAGCCTGAGATGAACTCCGCGCGGACGAGATAAGGCCACGTATGGACCTTGTCCGGGAGCTGAGCATCGACCGACGCGCGCGCTTTGCCGGCGTCGACCTTGACCTGCTCTTGATTGGTGGAGATCGGCTTCACCATGGTGGGGTGGTCTCCTCTTAGAGCGGGCCGGAAATGCCGCCGTCTTTACGGACGCGCCAGAAGTGCAAGATCATCAGGATGCTGACGATGATTGGGATGAAGATGCAGTGGAGCACATAGAAGCGAAGCAGCGCCGGAGGACCGACGATGGTTCCGCCCAGCAGCAACGCGCGCATGTCGTAACGAGGTGTGACGCCGACTTCCGCGGCGAACGGTCCTTCGTGTCCCAAGAGCGGCGTCGCACGCGCCATGTTGGTGCCGACCGTGACGGCCCAGATCGCCAGCTGATCCCAAGGCAGCAGGTAGCCGGTGAAGGACATGAGCAGCGTCAGCA